>JBJOJH010000001.1:0-4491 GCA_046046715.1 Pseudomonadota bacterium
GGCAGCGCCACGGGGCTGGCTGGGAGCCAGGGCCTCAGCCTTTTCCATGTTGGCCGCGTAGCTGCTGGTAGGGCAATAGACGATGGCGTCTTCACCTGTGGCTGCAATGACCTGAAACTCCTCGCTCAAATCACCGCCAATCGCGCCGCTGTCGGCAGCGACCGCCCGGTAAGTCAAGCCAAAACGATCAAAAATCTTGCGGTAGGCCTGCGCCATGACCTGGTAGCTGGCCTTGGCAGAGGTCTGGTCGCGGTCAAAGCTGTATGCATCCTTCATGATGAATTCACGACCGCGCATCAAACCAAACCGCGGACGACGCTCATCACGGAACTTGGTTTGAATTTGATACAAATTTTTGGGCAGTTGTTTGTAACTTTTGATTTCCTGCCGAGCGATGTCAGTCACGACCTCTTCGCTGGTCGGCTGCACCACAAAATCGCGTGCATGGCGATCTTTGATGCGTAACAGCTCTGGCCCCATCTTGCCAAAACGGCCCGTTTCCTGCCAAAGTTCCGCGGGCTGAATGACCGGCATCGAGAGTTCTACCGCGCCTGCTCGGTTCATTTCCTCCCGAACGATGGCTTCGACCTTGCGTATCACCCGCAAACCCATGGGCATGTAGGTGTAAATGCCGGCACCTAGTTTCTTGATCATGCCGGCGCGCATCATCAGCTTGTAGCTGACAACTTCGGCGTCCGCAGGAGCTTCTTTCAGGGTGGTGATAAGGAATTGGGAGGCTTTCATGTACAGACTGGGCTTGTGCATCGGGCCAGTGGACCGGCCAGCAGGGGCAAGGTCCTTGAAGTACAGCTTGCGCTGTGCATAATGGCCACAATTTAAAAATTTGGGGTTTGATTATGCTCGACCGAGACGGCTTCAGGCCGAATGTCGGCATCATCCTGTTCAACCAGAGAAACCAGGTTTTTTGGGGCAAGCGCATCCGTACTCACTCTTGGCAATTCCCGCAGGGTGGCATAGACCGGGGGGAAACTCCCGAACAAGCCATGTTCCGCGAACTGCACGAAGAAGTGGGACTCCAGCCGGAGCACGTGAGCATTGTGGCCCGAACCCGGGATTGGTTGCGCTACGAGGTGCCGGACCGATACATACGTCGCGACGCACGCGGCCACTACAAAGGCCAGAAGCAGATCTGGTTTCTGTTGCAGCTCGTGGGCCACGACTGGGATTTGAACTTGCGCGCTACGGATCACCCCGAGTTCGATGCCTGGCGCTGGAACGACTACTGGGTGCCGCTAGACGCTGTAGTGGAGTTCAAGCGCGGGGTCTATGAAATGGCACTGACCGAGCTGGCTCGCTTTCTGCCACGGATGGACACCCGAAATCGGTTCCTTCGACAAGGCAGCCGTTCACGCGAGCATGAGCCCGGGCACTTGCTCAAGAACGTCCATATCGAATTGCCGCCCGGAGCGACTTTTGAGCCGGATCCTGGCACCAGCTCGCCTGATCAGGCTCAAACCGACTACGCTGGTCAATAGTTGAATATTGCGTGCATCGGTAGTCCACCGATGTGCGCTTTTGCTAGCGGGTCAGCACCATGTTGTCCCGGTGCAGCATTTCAGGTTCAGCCGCGTAGCCCAGTAGTTTTTGAAATTCCGAAGAGGGTTTGCTGCACAAGAGGCGAGCCTCGGCACTGGCGTAATTGGCCAGACCGCGTGCGATCTCCGTACCGGCGGGGTCGAGCACGGCAATCACATCGCCCCTGGAAAAATCTCCCTCGACATGGGTCATACCGATGGGAAGCAGACTCTTGCCCTCTTCTTTGAGCTTAAGTGCCGCTCCCGCATCCACAACCACGGCACCGCGCAGTTGAAGATGGTCGGCCATCCATTGCTTGCGGGCCTGATTTTTCAGGGTTTTCGCCCTGAGCTGAGTACCTATCTGCTCGCCGCGCGACAGGCGCAGCAGGGCGTCAGGTTCCCGACCCCAGGCAATCACCGTTGAAGCACCCGACCCGGCGGCGCGCTTGGCAGCCAGAATTTTGGTCAGCATGCCGCCACGGCCAATGCTTGAACCGGCACCACCCGCCATCACCTCGAGTGCGGCGTCTCCAGCCTCAGCGTCATGCACAAACTGTGCTGAAGGATCCTTACGAGGATCGGCGGTATACAAGCCTTTTTGATCCGTGAGGATCACCAAGACATCTGCCTCGACCAAATTAGCCACCAAAGCGCCCAGTGTGTCGTTGTCACCAAACTTGATCTCGTCATTGACCACCGTGTCGTTTTCGTTGATCACCGGCACGACACCCAGTTTCAAGAGGGTCAAAAGCGTGGATCGCGCGTTGAGGTAGCGCTCACGGTCTGCCAGATCTGCATGGGTCAACAACACCTGCGCGCTACCCAGACCGTTTTCACGGAGCTTGGTTTCATACATCTGGGCCAGGCCCATCTGCCCCACAGCCGCGGCAGCCTGCAACTCGTGTACGGCCTGGGGACGCGTCGTCCAGCCCAAGCGCTTCATGCCCTCTGCAATGGCGCCACTGGACACCATGATGACCTCGCGCGTAGGGGTAACACCGTCGCCCTGCACCAGCACAGCCAACTGACGGCACCATTCGCCAATGGCCGCCTCATCCAGGCCACGGCCTTCATTGGTAACTAGGCTGGAGCCTACCTTCACGACGATACGTTTGGCGTCCTTCATGGCGCCGGAGTGTTGTTGCAAGGACATCTGACGGGTGTCTCGGGGGATGCTGGCCAACCATAGAGTGGGCGGCCAGTGTGTCTCAATCGGGTTCAGGACTCAGGTGCAAAACGGGGGTCGATCACCACCGGATCTGATTCGGCATGCTGCTGCGAAGCAACGTGCTGGTAAATGGTCTTGATCAAATGCTCACAACCTTCACGTGTCAGTGCAGAAATCTCAAAGACTGGGCCTTTGAACTTCAATTTTTTGACAAAAGCCTTGACCAACTCGGCCCGTTCATCGGATGGCACCATATCCAGCTTGTTCAGCACCAGCCAGCGGGGCTTCTCGAACAAGGCTTGGTCGTACTTTTTAAGCTCATTGACGATGGCTTTTGCCTGCGCCACCGTGTCGACATTTTCGTCAAACGGGGCCATATCGATCACATGCAAGAGCAAACGTGTGCGCTGCAAGTGGCGCAAAAACAAATGACCCAGGCCAGCACCCTCAGAGGCCCCCTCAATCAGACCCGGCAGGTCAGCCACCACAAAACTTTGCTCGGGACCTACACGCACCACGCCCAAATTGGGGTGCAAGGTGGTGAAGGGATAGTCGGCGATGCGGGGGCGGGCATTCGAAATCGCCGAGATCAGGGTGGACTTCCCGGCATTGGGCATGCCTAGCAGGCCCACATCAGCCAAGACCTTCAATTCAAGCTTGAGCTCACGCTTCTCACCAGGCCAGCCAGGTGTTTTTTGACGTGGGGCACGGTTAATGGCGCTTTTGAAGCGCATATTGCCAAAGCCGCCATCACCGCCCTTGGCTATCGTGATGACTTCGCCCGCTTTCAGCAGCTCAAACAGCACCTCTCCCGTTTGCGCATCACTGATGATCGTACCCACAGGCATCTTGAGCGTGATGTCATCGCCAGCGGCGCCAAACATGTCTGAACCCATGCCGTGCTCACCACGCTTGGCATCATGTCGACGGGAAAAGCGGTAATCCACCAGCGTGTTGAGGTTGGGATCAGCCACTGCAAACACATGGCCGCCTCGTCCGCCGTCACCTCCGTTCGGACCGCCAAACTCTTTGTATTTTTCATGTCGGAACGAGACACAGCCGTTCCCGCCATCGCCAGCAGCGACATCAATATAGGCTTCGTCAACGAACTTCATGATTTTCAGGATTTATAAACGAAAAACCCCGCGCAGTGCGCAGGGTCTCATACGGGAAAGTGGCTGGCCAATCAGGCGGCAGTCACGCTCACCGTGTGCTTGCTCAGTGCACCCTTAACACCAAAGGACACGTGACCATCCACCAAGGCGAACAAGGAATGATCCTTGCCGATACCCACATTGGTGCCAGGGTGGAACTTGGTGCCGCGCTGACGCACGATGATAGAACCAGCGGTGATCAACTCACCACCGTAAGCTTTCACACCTAGCATTTTGGGCTTGGAATCACGCCCGTTGCGCGTTGAGCCGCCGCCTTTTTTCTGTGCCATGACTCTTGCTCCTTAGGCCTGGATAGCACCGATCAACAGTTCTGTGTACTGCTGACGATGACCTTGACGTTTTTGGTAATGCTTACGACGGCGCATCTTGAAGATGCCGACCTTGTCGTGTTTGCCATGTGCCAGCACCGTGACACTGACCGTTGCACCGGACACCAAGGGCGTGCCAACCTTCAGGTCCGCGCCGTTGCCGACTGCCAGAACCTGGTCGAACACAATCTCTTGGCCTACGTCCGCAGCAATCTGTTCTACTTTAATTTTTTCGCCAGCAGCAACACGATATTGCTTGCCGCCGGTTTTTATGACCGCGTACATGTTGACCTCATGAAATG
>JBJOJH010000002.1:0-2860 GCA_046046715.1 Pseudomonadota bacterium
CAAACCCATCCTGCGTATCAGTCGCCGCCATCACGGCAACGTGAAGAGCAGCGTACTCACACAAGATTTTGTGCATGGCGCCGACTACGCCGCGCTGGCGGAGGCGGCCAACACTTTCAGGGGCTTGTTGGGGGCCGGTGCCAAAGTCATGCGCGGCGAGGGCGAGCGGCAAAAAGAGGAAAAAGTCAGCGACTTCCGCGAGGCCATGGCCTGGTTGATCGCACAGGCGGAACACGCCACCAGCCGCCAGCGCTACAAGGGCTTGGGTGAAATGAACCCCGAGCAGCTCTGGGAAACCACCATGGACCCCGCCGTGCGCCGCCTGCTGCGCGTGCAGATCGACGACGCCATCGAAGCCGACCGCGTCTTCACTATGCTGATGGGCGATGAGGTCGAGCCCCGACGCGACTTCATCGAAACCAACGCGCTGCGCGCCGGCAACATCGACGTTTGACCTGGTCTGGGCCAGGCCCAGCAATGACAAAAGTGTCAGTTTTTGTGACTAAGCGGGCATCGAAAACGACACTCTTGTCGTGAAAGCCGGGAAAAGGCGCCGATTTGCCGCTCAATTCGGCCTTTTGAGACCTGGCACGAAGTCTGCATAGAGTTCAGGCCCCGATTCGGGTCTAACTGTTCACTAAGGAGCTAAACATGAAGCGTTCTATGCAAAAGGGTTTCACCCTGATCGAATTGATGATCGTCGTGGCGATTATTGGTATCTTGGCTGCCGTGGCTTTGCCGGCTTATCAGAACTACACCAAGAAGGCGAAGTTCAGCGAAGTGGTGATGGCGACTCAGGCTTTGAAAACAGCTGTTGAGCTCTGCGCTAACGAAACCGGCGCTGTTACCAATTGCACAGCAGGATCTAATGGCATTCCCGCTAACTTGGGTACATCTGGTAAGTACATCACCAGTGTTGCAACCCTTGCCGGCGTGATTACCGCGACTGGTAATGCAGACGTGGACTCTAAAAACTACATTTTGGAGCCCACCTTCTCGTCCAGCACCGGTGTCTCTTGGACCACTGGAACTAGCAGCACCTGCTTGGCTGCCAATCTGTGTAAGTAATTACACTTGAAAGTTCAAAAGCCCCTGAATAAGGGGCTTTTTTATTTTGGCTCTTTAATTTTCAAATTATTTGTTCATGTTCGGCTACAAAAAATTGGTCTGGGTACTTGCGTCCCTAGCTGCTGCAGTCTTAGTTCTCTACGGCCAATTTTTTCAAAATCCTATTGTTTTCGACGACCTGCCATTCTTCATGATGGATGCAGTGGGCGAGCAGCCGGTATCCGCTTTTCAATTCGAGCTGCTGCAACTGCGTTCCCTGCCCTACGCCACGCTGGCCTGGACCAAAGCCGCCTTTGGATTGGACTTGATTAATTTTCGACTGGGCAATTTGCTGTTGCATATAGCCACGGTCTGGACCTTATTCTTTTTGCTTACGGCATTGTTTGATGCCGTACGAGACCCGGAAGGGACCGGCGCACTTGAGCCACGTTGGTTGGCTTTTTTCGCCAGCCTGATCTTTGCAGTACATCCAGTTGCCACTTATGCCGTCGGCTATCTGGTGCAGCGCACCATTCTGATGGCCACCTTGTTCAGTCTCTTGGCCTTGCTGGTGTACGTGCGCGGCAGCTTGCGGCAACAGCCTGTGTGGATCTGGCTTTGCGTACCGTTTTATTACCTGGCGGTTTTCTCCAAAGAGCACGCCATCATGCTGCTTGCCGTCTTGGTGGCCATCACGCCGTTGCTGCATGCCGATTGGCGTTCCAAGTTGACCCAACGCTGGCCGGTTTTTGCAGCCCTTGCAGTAGTGGCCGGTATTGTTTTGCTGGCCAAAAAAGGCATGATGGGTTCCATTTACGAGCTCAACGGGGCAGAGATGCTGGGCCAGGACAATTTGGCGCTGGCTTACCCCTTGAGTGTGCTTACCCAGAGCTGGCTGTTTTTCAAATACGCTTTTCTTTGGGCGTTGCCCAACCCCGCCTGGATGTCGATCGACATGCGTGAACCTTTTGCACCGGGCTTGTGGTCGATGTATGGCCTGGCTGCCATCGGCTTTCTGGTGTGGGGTGCCGTGGGTACCTGGCTGTTGTTGAAGCGTGGTCGCAAGGGTTTGGTTGGCTTTGGGCTGTTGTTTCCCTGGTTGCTGTTTATGACGGAGTTTTCGACGGTGCGCATCCAGGAGGTGTTTGTGCTCTACCGCAGCTACCTGTGGGCTCCAGGCGCGTTGTGCTTGTTGCCGATGGTGATGGGCAAGCTCAATCTTCGAATGGCGTCGGTGACGGTAGCGGCCGTGGGCGCACTGTTGTTTGGGTTGTCAATGGAGCGATTGATGACCCTCTCGCACCCCGTGCTGGTCTGGGACGATGCCGAGAAGCTGGTCAAAGGACGTACCGATTTACCTGGGGCCTACCGCATTTACTACAACCGAGGTACCGAGCTGATCAAGATCGACCAGCCTGACCAGGCCATCGCAGACCTCAAGCAGTCGCTCGCCCTCAGTCGGGACTTTGCAGAGGCCCACGGCAACATCGGCGCCGCCTACATGAAGAAGCAAGACTGGGCGCAAGCCCGAGCTTCTTTGACCAAGGCCATAGACATTGCCCATGAAGCTGGAAAAACTCCCTTGCCACGTTACGTCTTTGGTCGTGCCCAAGCGTTCGAAAATCTGGGCGAACTGGAAAAGTCACAAGCTGATTACCGACTCAGCTGCCAGCTGGCCAAGCTGGGTTGCGCCAAAGTGCCAGGCTGAACCTTCCTCAATCCCCCGCCACAAAGCTCCCCGACTTGCCGCCGTGTTTTTCGAGCAGGCGCACGTTGTTGATGGTCATGCCGCGGTCCACGGCCTTGCACATGT
>JBJOJH010000003.1:0-8446 GCA_046046715.1 Pseudomonadota bacterium
CCGCCACCTGGTAACCGCCATCCCCGCCACGTTGGGCACGCAGGTCAGCACCTCCCAACTTCACACCCAAGGAACGGCCAAAAGTGTCTGAGGCCTCCACAATGCGGGCTTCGATCAGGACCTGGCGTACCGCCACATCAAGTTTGGAAATGAGTTGTTGCACCTGCTCCAGCTTGCTGGGTATGTCGGTCACGAACAACTGATTGGTACGCGGCTCGGCGATGACACTGCCGCGTGGACTCAAGAGTCTGGCGCTGGCACCTGCCGAAGTACCTGCAGCGGCTCCGCCACCACCGGCACCGGAGGCCGTGAGCTGTGCGGCGATATCAGCCGCCTTGGTGTAATTCATCTGAAACGACTGCGTGCGCAAGGGCTCCAGGTTTTGCAGGGCTGCGGCAGACTCCAGCTCCAGCTTTTCCTTGGCATTGATCTCGTCTTTGGGGGCGACCCAAAGGACGTTACCGGTTTTGCGCATGCCCAGGCCTTTGGCCTGAAGAATGATGTCCAGCGCCTGATCCCACGGCACGTCTTGCAGGCGTAAAGTGACAGCACCAGACACAGAATCAGAAGTGATGACGTTGAAATTGGTGAAGTCGGCAATCACCTGTAGCAACGAACGAACTTCTATGTTCTGAAAGTTAAGCGAGAGCTTGTCACCGGTATAACCCGGGCCCTGTGAAAGCTTGGCTGGGTCGACTTTTTGAGACTTCACCTCAACCACAAATTGATCGTCGGTTTGATAGGCGCTGTGCACCCAGGCGCCCTTGGGCTCAATCACCATGCGGACCCGATCACCCGCCTGTTGGGTGGTCACGGTCTGGATAGGTGTGCCAAAGTCGGTGACTTCCAGGCGACGTCGCAAACCCTCGGGAAGGCTCGACTTCAAAAATTCGACCACCAGGGTTTGCCCCTGCTGGCGGATATCCACGCCGATTTGGTTGTTGGGCAAGGACACCACGACGCGTCCGGTGTTGTCCAGCCCACGCCTGAAATCCACATCCTTGAGCGGCTGGGTATCCTGAATACGCGGCTCCGCAAAAGCAGTTGATGCACTGGTGGCCGGAGCAGCCGTGGCGACCTGATCCAGTACGATGAGCAAGGTCTTGCCCTGGATCTGGCTTTGGTAGCTGGCAATTTGCTTGAGGTTCAACACCACCCGGGTGCGATCCCCAGCTTGCACCACGGTGGCGGACTTCAGATTGCCTTGGTTGATCTCGATCGTGGATTTGCCGGTGGCATTGCTGGCACCAGGGAAATCCAGAGCAATGCGGGCCGGTGTTTGCACAGAAAAGCCCTTGGGTGCCATAGCCAGGGGCTCAGAGAGCTCAATGCGGATAACTTCACTTCCACCCTGGATGGAGCCCGTCACCGCTTCAATACTGGGGGCAGCTTGCGCCAACAGAACAAATGCCCAAACCGCTGTGCCACCCAACAGGTGCCACACCTTGGGCTCAAGCCCGCCTGTTTTTATCGTCGTCATTTGGATCTCTCTTGCAACTGCAGCGCGGTTGGGCGCTCAATCCACTCACCGGCCGCGTCCTGCACGATTTCGCGCAAACTGAGCTCGGTCTCGGTTATTTTGGTGACTTTCCCGTAGTTTTGCCCCAGGTAACTGCCAGCCCGAACCTGGTACAACAGGTTGTCAACTTTGACCAGTGCCATGGGCTTGCCGTCTTTAACCACGGTTCCCACCATGACCATGGTGTCGAGCGGGAAGGCCTCCAGTGGTTCTTTGCGGCGAGACAATTCAGGTGCGACCAAAGAGGCGTTCACCGTGGACTGTGCCGAATCGCGCTTCAGGGCCTGGGTTAATTTTTCCTTGCTGAAGGGCTCGAAAGAACCGCCTTGTGTATAGGCTTCAGGCTTGAATTGCTTGGGCTCGGAAATCGGCGTCACCTTGGAGCGGGTCTGGCTTTTTTGCTCTGCCATCCACTGCTGTAGCTCCATTTGATCGGATGAACTACAGCCGACCAGCAAAGCCGCCACACCGGCCAACAACACACCGCTGGTCGATTTCATTTTTTCGCCCCCGCAGGTGCCATCGCTTTTTTCTGGGAGGCGATTTCGTCAGCATCCAGGTAGCGGAAGGTCTTGGCGGTGGCCTCCATGGTCAAAACACCATCCTTCACTGGGGTGATAGACAGATTGTTCAGAGTCACGATGCGCGAGAGATTGGCAATGTCGGAGGCAAAAGTACCCATGTCGTGGTACCTACCATTGACACGCAGGGCGATAGGCAACTCCGCGTAGTAGTCTTTTACCGCCACTTGCCCTGGCCGAAACAGTTCAAACTGCAGACTGCGCCCCAAGCCGGCCTGGTTTATATCCGACAGCAAGGCATCCATTTCTGCTTTGCTGGGTAATTGCTTTTCGAGTTGGGTCACGTACTGCAGCACCTGTTCTCGCTGCTTCTTCAAAGCGTCAAGATTCACAGCCTTGGTCAACTTGACCTTGTAATCTGCACGCAGCTTTTGCTCGGTTTCACGCTCGGCCTGCAAGGCAAGGTCAGCCTCATTCAGCCATGCGAACCAAAGTCCGGTCACGATCAAAACCACGACCATCAACAAGAGACCGGCCTTGGGCAACAAAGGCCAAACCGAGGGGTCTTTAGGGTCAAGGTTACGGAATTGAGATTGAAGGTTTTTCTGCAGCGCAGCAAAGTCGATACGAGGTGCAGATTTGGACTTGGTCACCATGCTCAGGCCTTTTACTTCTTCTCTCCGGCCGTGGTAGCCGGAGTTTGACCTGGCTGCGCCACTTTGGTCACAGATTCAGACTTGGCGGTTTCGCTGGATCGCACCAAGCGCACACGTATCGTGAAATTGGCCACCCGCTTTTGTTCACGTGGGCTGAGGGCGAGACTCGCAGACACAATTTCCACCAATTCGGGCTTGGTAAACCAGGGCGTGTTGTTGGCCAGATTGCGCAGCAACTCAGAAATGCGCTCATTGGACTGTGCCGTGCCTTGCAAGG
This sequence comes from Pseudomonadota bacterium, assembly GCA_046046715.1. Classification (GTDB taxonomy): domain Bacteria; phylum Pseudomonadota; class Gammaproteobacteria; order Burkholderiales; family Burkholderiaceae_C; genus JBEEJZ01. The sequence continues at coordinate 2,974 of JBJOJH010000003.1, forward strand.
TCACCGCCTGGTTGTCCTGTTTCATGCTCGCTACAAAAACACCGTCGGGGAGCTGGCCAACCAGCTCATTGAGCAGATGCACCGGCATATTGCGATCAGACTGCAGGTCCTCAACGGCTTGCTGGCGTGCCCGCAGGGCGGCAATTTCCGTCTCGAGATTGGCAATATCCTTGATTTGGGCTTCAAGTTGCTTGATTTCGGTTTGCAGCACTTGATTGGTGTTTCTTTGGTCGGAGATCTGGGCCTCGTACCAGAGGTAAATCCCGCCCGCAATCAGGCCCCCTGTCAATGCAGCCGCAGCCAAAGCCACATTGAAGACATCCTTGCGGCGCTTGCGCGCGACTTCACGATGTGGAAGCAGATTGATGAGGATCACAGCGTGAACCTCCGTAATGCCAGCCCGCAGGCTGTGAGATACGTGGGGGCCTCGCGCGCTAAGCTACTGAGCTTGACACTGCTGCCCATGGCCATCCCCTCAAACGGATTGACCAAAACACATTCAAAACCGGTTTGCTTCTTGATGGCCTGTGCCAAGCCAGACAGACCAGCAGAACCACCGGCAATCAAAATATGATCCACCTTGTTGTGCGGGGTACTGGTGAAAAAGAACTGCAAGGCTCGTGCTACCTCTTGAACCATGCTATCAACAAACGGCCGCAGCACCGACACGGGGTAGTCGTCAGGCAATTCACCGCTGCGCTTCTTGGCCTCAGCCTCCTCCAGGGAGAACCCGTATTGCCGCACGATTTGCTGCGTGAGTTGGGCACCACCAAAGGCTTGATCCCGGTCATACAAAACATCGTCTCCGCGCATCACCTGCATACTGGTCGTCAGCGCACCTATCTCAAAAAGTGCCACGATGGCACCGGCGCCATTCCCAGGTAAGGAGTCCACCAGGCGCGCAGCGGCCAGCCGGGATGCGTAGGACTCGATGTCTACGATCACAGGCGTCAGACCCGCAGCCTCAGCCAAGCCCTGTATGTCTTGCACCTTTTCCCGACGAGATGCAGCAATCAGCACATCCACCTCACCTGGCGAGGCGGTGCTCGGCCCTGCAACACAAAAATCAAGGCTCACCTCATCCAGCGGAAACGGAATGTACTGATTGGCCTCGACCTCCACCTGCTCTTCCAGTTCCTGATCGGACAGGCCACCCGGTAAAACAATTTTTTTGGTGATCACAGCCGATGGTGGCAGGGCCATGGCGACATTTTTGGCTTTGGTACCACTTTTCTTCACCATACGGCGGATGGTGTCGGCAACCTCGTCGAACTTCTCGATGTTGCCGTCTGTGATCCAACCCCGCTCCAGGGTTTCTATGGCACAACGCTCCAGCACCAACTTGCCATGCTTGTCATGCCCCAGCTCGACCAGTTTGATGCTGGAAGTGCTGACATCCAGCCCTAACATAGGAGCCGGCTGGCGACTGAACAAGGACCCCAATGCAATCAAAACCGTCCCCTGAAAACGCCGAAAGTGCCGGCATGACCTTAGAAATCGAAACGATGCTAGCAGCAAGTTTGCTGAGCAGCGCAATTCTTACATTTTTAAGAACCGATTTTGCTGGCTGACTGCGCTGAATCAACACGCTCGGGCCGCTCTTGACAGCTATTACCTCCGTTTCCTCCGTTACCGCGTACGATCCGGCAAACTGGACGCGTCCAGCCAAGTGCGCCCTCCAAAGATGATCAGGGGCCTTATTTTTATAATTTGCGGCTGACCTACAGCAGCTTATATGGCAACAAAATCCAGCACACCCCCAACCAGCGGCGCCAATCCGCCAGCCAAGCAACGGCCTTGGTGGCTGCGCATGATCTTCTGGGGGGTTGGGCTAGCCGCAGCAGGCTTCACGTCCTTGCTTATCGTGATCGGACTGGCGATGGCGATGGCATTCCCTAATTTGCCCGACATTTCGGACCTGTCCAACTACCGCCCCATCCTGCCGCTACGCGTTTACTCGGAAGATGGCGTAATGATGGGTGAGTTCGGCGAGGAACGGCGGAAGTTGACGCCTGTCAAGGACATTCCCCAGGTCATGATCAATGCTGTGCTCGCCATAGAGGACGCTCGTTTTTTTGAGCACGGCGGGGTGGATTACAAAGGTGTCTTGCGTTCCGCGTTAGCTAATCTGGGCCGGGTGAAGAGCCAGGGTGCGTCCACGATCACGATGCAGGTGGCGCGTAACGTCTATCTATCCTCGGAAAAGACCTATACCCGAAAGATCTACGAAATCCTGCTGACCTTCAAGCTGGAACACATGTTGACCAAGGAGCAAATCCTGGAGGTTTACATGAACCAGATTTTTCTGGGCAATCGTGCTTACGGTTTTGCGGCCGCCAGCGAGGCCTACTTCGACAAGCCCCTGAAGGACATCACGATTGCAGAAGCAGCGATGCTGGCTGGGCTGCCCAAAGCGCCCTCGGCCTATAACCCGATCAGCAACCCCAAGCGCGCCCGCTCACGCCAGCTTTACATCATTGAGCGCATGCAGGAAAACGGCTTCATCACAGCTGAACAGGCGCAGGCTGCCAAAAAGCAGGAATTGAAAGTTCATTCGGCCAGCATGCCCAACCGCGTGCATGCGGAGTACATCGCAGAAATGGTGCGGCAGCTCATGTACACACAGTATGGTGACCAGACCTATACGCGTGGCCTGAATGTTTACACCACGATCAATGCAGGCGAGCAGGATGCCGCCTACAAGGCTTTGCGCCGCGGCATCATGGACTTTGAACGACGACAAATCTATCGCGGCCCTGAAAAATTCATCGAGCTGCCCAACACACCTCGCGAGCTCGAAGACGCCATCGACGAAGCCTTGGACGAGCACCCGGACAACGGTGATGTGATGTCTGCAGTGGTCCTCGAAGCCGACCCCAAGAAAGTGACGGCCATACGCCAGAACGGTGAAACCTTCGACATCACCGGTGAGGGTTTGAAGCCTGCCCAATCCGGCCTGTCTGACAAGGCGGCACCCAACATCCGGATTCGACGGGGTGCCGTCATACGGGTAGCCAAAAATGCCAAGAATGCCTGGGAAATCACTCAACTGCCCGAAGTGGAAGGTGCGTTTGTCGCTGTCGATCCACGCACAGGTGCCATCCGGGCTCTGGTCGGCGGTTTTGACTACAACAAAAACAAGTTCAACCACGTCACCCAGGCCTGGCGCCAACCAGGTTCCAGCTTCAAGCCCTTCATTTACTCCGCCTCTTTGGAAAAAGGGCTGACGCCCGCCACCGTCATCAACGACGCGCCCCTCTTTTTTGATGCAGGCGTGACCGGTGGTCAGCCCTGGGAACCCAAAAACTACGACGGCACCTTTGACGGACCCATGACCATGCGCAAGGGCCTGGCCAAGTCCAAAAACATGATCTCGATCCGGATTCTGCAAGCCGTTGGCGCACAGAATGCGCAAGACTGGATTACCCACTTTGGGTTTGATGCCGACAAACACCCCCCCTACCTCACCATGGCTCTGGGCGCGGGTGCCGTCACCCCCATGCAATTGGCGACGGCCTACTCGGTTTTTGCCAATGGTGGCTACCGGGTGAATCCGTGGCTCATTTCCCGGGTGACCGAACAGACGGGGCGAGTGCTGGTCGAGACCAAACAGCCGGAGATTGACGAATCGATGCGCAGCATTGATGCCCGAAACGCCTTTGTGATGAGCAGTCTGCTGCAGGAGGTCACCCGCTCCGGTACAGCCGCCAAGGCCCAGGCCACCTTGAAGCGCCCGGATTTGTATGGCAAGACCGGCACCACCAACGACTCCATGGATGCCTGGTTTGCAGGGTATCAGCCCACATTGGCGGCAGTAACCTGGATCGGGTACGACACGCCACGCAAACTGGGCAGCAACGAAACCGGTGGCGGTCTGAGCTTGCCGGTCTGGATCAGCTTCATGGAACATGCCCTGAAAAACGTGGCTGTCACGGAAGTACCCGTGCCGGAGGGAGTGGTTCAGTCTGGCGGCGACTGGGTATATGACGATTACGCCAACGGCTCCGGCGTGCGCTCGCTGGGAACCGGTGAAAACAGCCCAGGTTCAAGCCCGACTCAGGCTATGCCTCCAGCCGACGAGAAAAACCGGATTCTGGATCTATTTAAAAACTGATCAGGCAGCAAATACCAATGGTCTGCCAGCTTGGGCAGAGGCATCCCGGCTCAGACTGCTGAAAAATTCATTTTTCTCTCGGGTGTCCAGCCATACCCCTTGGTCAAATTTGTAGTGATAGCCGCCTGAGCGGGCCGCCATCCAGATCTCATGCAAAGGCTTTTGCAGGTTGATGATGATCTGGCTCCGGTTGCTGAACACCAGGGTGACCATGCCACCCACCCGCTGGTTGTCTATATCGGCATCGGTCTGTTCATTGATGCGGTCGCAGCACACCTCGATTGCCTGAAGCAGGGCTTCTGCGCGATCCATGAATTCAATGTCGGTCATTACAATTTCCAGATGATTTTTGTGCCGAGAATTTTAGTCAGCCCCCTTTTGTGCGGCACTGCATATGGCTTTATGGCCTTGGCGCTCGTCGGCTGCGGACAACCGGGCCCGCTCTATCTTCCAACACGACCAGCAGACGTGCGGCCCACCAGCCCGCCCAAGACCCCCGAAGCTGCACCTGCACCCACCGTCTCTACACCTACAAACAAACCATGACCGATCTGCTCACCCCCGGCCAACCTTACTTTTCGCAGAGAGATGGCCATCTGCTGGCAGAAGAGGTCTCTCTGTCTGATCTGGCCGCAACCCATGGAACACCCTTGTTCGTGTATTCCAAAGCTGCCATGCTGGCCGCCCTGGCAGCTTACCAGCGGGGTTTTGCAGGTCGAAATGCACAGATTTGCTACGCCATGAAGGCCAACTCCTCGCTGGGTGTTCTGCAGGTGTTTGCGCATGCAGGCTGCGGTTTCGACATCGTGTCCGGCGGTGAATTGGCCCGGGTTCTGGCAGCCGGAGCACAAGCCTCCAAGGTGATTTTTTCGGGCGTGGGGAAAACCCGTCAGGAAATGCGTACTGCTCTGCAAGCCGGTATCGGCTGCTTCAACGTGGAGAGTGAGTCCGAGCTGGAAGTGCTGAATGACGTCGCCCTGTCGCTCCACACACAGGCACCTGTGAGCATCCGCGTCAACCCGAATGTGGATCCCCAGACCCACCCCTATATTTCGACCGGCCTGAAGGGCAATAAATTCGGCATTGCCCACGAGCGGGCCTTGGCGACCTACCAGCGTGCTGCAGCCCTGCCCGGCCTCAAGGTGGTGGGCATCGACTGCCATATCGGTTCACAGATCACGCTAGCCGCACCCTATCTGGACGCCATGGATCGCATTCTGGACCTGGTGCAGGCCATTGAAGACGCTGGCATAGAGCTGCACCACATAGACTTTGGCGGGGGCCTGGGCATCAATTACAACGCTGACGTACCCCCCGAAGCCGACGCCCTCTGGCATAGTTTGCTGGCCAAGCTCGACG
>JBJOJH010000004.1:0-4724 GCA_046046715.1 Pseudomonadota bacterium
TACCACCATCCCCTGAAGTTCTGGCTCGCGGTGCCTACCTGGCGCGCGCAGGCAACTGCATGGCCTGCCACACTACGCGCGGCGGTGAGCCTTACGCGGGTGGGCGAGGCATCAGCACACCGTTTGGCACCATCTACACCAGCAATCTGACGCCTGACGCCGACACCGGTCTGGGGCGCTGGACTGCGCAGGATTTCTGGCGGGCGCTGCACCATGGTCAGTCCAAAGACGGGCGCTGGCTTTACCCCGCTTTTCCGTACACCAGCTACACCGGCGTGACGCGCGAGGACGCAGACGCCCTGTTTGCCTATCTGCGCAGTCTGCCTGCCTTGAAGCAAACCAACAAGGCTCACGAGCTGCTCTGGCCCTACAACACGCAGGCTGCGTTGGCGGTTTGGCGCGCCCTTTACTTCTCACCCGGCGAATCAGCTAAGCGCCCGGATGCCAGCCCCGAATGGAACCGGGGCGCCTATCTGGTCCAGACCCTGGGCCATTGCAGCGCTTGCCATGGCAGCCGCAATGCCCTGGGTGCGGTCAGCGCACAGGCACAGAGTAGCGCTTTTGGCGGGGGCCTGATGCCGGATGGCCGCTGGTATGCCCCGTCCTTGCTGGACGAGCGGGAGGCCTCGGTGTCTACTTGGCCCATTGATGAGGTCGTGAGTTTGCTCAAAACCGGCGTGAGCCCGCAAGCCAGCGTCTCTGGCCCCATGGCAGAGGTGGTGCAACACAGCACACAGCACCTGACCGAGGCCGATCTGCAAGCCATGGCCTTGTATTTGAAGGACTTGCCGGTCCGGAACCAAGTTGCGACTGCGTCGCCATCAGGCAGGTCTGAGGGCAGCGCATCGGTGCGGGTCGCAGAGCGGGTGGCCGAACGGGGCGCCAAACTGTACGAGCAGCTTTGCGCCGCCTGCCATGGGGCTCAGGGCGAAGGTGTTGCCAAGGCCTACCCCCGCCTGGCCGGCAACCGGGCCGTGACCCTGGCTGAGCCCACCAATCTGGTGCAAATGGTGCTGTTCGGCGGTTTTGCCCCCGCCACCGCCGGCAACCCCCAGCCCTACGGCATGCCGCCGTATGTGCTGCAGCTCAACAATGCCGATATCGCCGCAGTGCTCACCCACATCCGCCGCTCCTGGGGCAACCAGGCTGCGCCGGTGACCGAACTGGAAGTGAACCAGCTGCGCAACTGAGGCAGCCCTTTGTCAGGGTTCCTGGCGCCAGATCTTCAGTTCTGGGCGATGGGCAAAGCCACCAACTTCACGCCCAATGCCTTGCACACGCGGGCGATGGTGTCAAAGCGCGGCTGGGCATCGGGACGCAGCGCCTTGTACAGGGCCTCGCGGCCGATGCCGGCGTCCTGGGCAATCTGCGTCATGCCGCGGGCCCGAGCTATGTCGCCCAGCGTAGCCGCCAGCAGTGCCGGATCACCATCTTCGATGACCAGACTCAGGTACTCGGCAATGTCCTGCTCGGTTTGCAACATCTCGGTGATGTCGAACTCGGGCAAACTGGAAACATCGATTTTTGAGGTCATGATTGAACTCCGACTTTCACGCATCTCCCAAACGCTTACGTGTCAGCGTATCCTTGTGCCCGTCTAGCCAGGCGTCGAATTCGGGCATTCGTTTGATCGTGTACATGGCCTGAATTGTATTCGATCGAGTACAAAACAGGCCCCCTTCGAAAATTCAGCCTAAGGTGCAGCCTGTTCGCTAGACTCCCCTCTCGGGTTAGAGCGGCCGCCGGCCGTCCGCCCCACCACGCCAACCGGAGAACACCATGGCAAAAGGTCAGCAAAAGTCCAACAAGGAAACCAAAAAGCCCAAGAAGGACACCTCGCCGCCCAAGCCCGTGTCTGCAGACGCTGTGCGTCCCACCGTCACCACCGTGGTGCCCGTGCGCGGCAAGCTGAAGAACAAATAAGCGCCACGTCTGCGCCTGGCACATGCCCGCGCCCAGCCCGTCAGCTCTGCCCATGAATGAGGATCTGCCTTTTTTCCGGCCCGGCGACATCACGCCCGACGGCCCGAGCCTGTTCGCGACTGGGGTGGGCGGGTTTGATGAGGCGCCCACGCCCCCTGAACCGCCCGAGACCCCGAATGCCGAGGCTATGGCACCCGCCCTGAGCAGCGACGCCGTGGCGCAGATGCTGCAGGACTTGCGCCAGTACCAGGCCGAGCTGGAAATCCAAAACCAGGCACTGCGTTACAGCCAGCAGGAGGCTGAGGGGGCGTCCGAGCGTTTTTTGACGCTGTTTTCAAATGTGCCACTGGCGCTGATGGTGGTGGATGAAAACGGCCTGGTGTTAGAGAGCAATGCCATGGCCTTGCGACTGTTTCGGCCACTGGAAACCGACCCGCCCCTGACATTTGTCCTGCCGCTGGTCAACCATGATCACCGTGAACTAGTCAAAGCCCTTTTTGAACGTGCATTGGCGGCAGGCACCAGCGAGGCCAGCGAGCTGGTGTTCGCACGCGGCCTGGGTGGCCGGTTCACGGGCGATCTGCACATCGCGCGCATCGAAAACTCGCAAGACGAGTTGGCGCATTTCATCTGTGCCTTTATCGACCAGGGACCTTTGCTGGCCGAGCGGCAGGCCTTGCAACACCGCAACGAGGAGCTGAACCAAAGCCAAAACCGGCTGGCAGCCATCATCAACTCTGCGCTAGATGCCATCATTTGCGTGGATGCACAGCACCTTATTTCGGTGTTCAACCCCGCAGCGGCGGCGCTTTTCCAGTGCCCCAGTGACCAGGCGCTGGGGCGGCCGCTGGAGCAATTTTTGCCCGATGCGACGCGCTCGCTGGCCTATGCTCAAGTGAGCACCCACGCCCAATTGGGTGAAATGGCGGGCCTGACCACCAGTGGCAAGGTGCTGGCGGTGGAGGTGAGCGTGTCTTGCGACCAACGCAGCGACGGAGACATCATCACCGTGTTTGCGCGCGACCTGACCGGCCGCAAAAAGATCGAAGCCCAACGCAACGCCCTAGAAGCGCAATTGCGCGAATCACACAAGATGCAGGCCATCGGCACCATGGCAGGCGGCATTGCGCACGACTTCAACAACATCCTGAGCGCAATTCTGGGCAATGTGGAACTGGCAAGGCAGGACGCCGGACCTGAATCACCGGCCCTGACCAGCCTGGCTGAAATTGATAAGGCCGGCCGGAGGGCGCGTGACCTGGTGCGGCAGATCCTGACCTTCAGCCGCAACGAGCAAGCCAGGCGCAGCGCCATCTCGCTGGAAGACGTGGTGCATGAAACCACCCGCCTGCTGAAAGTCACGCTCCCCCCCGCTGTGGAGTTGACGGTGCAAGCCGACGCAGGCCTGCCCCCGGTACTGGGCGACGCCACGCAAGTGGAGCAAACGGTGCTGAACCTGTGCACCAATGCCATACAGGCGATCGGACCGGCGCGTGGCCATGTGCACATCGAACTGGCCCAATTGCGCCACGAACAACTGCCGCCATCGGGCCGAGACCTGGCCCCGGGCAACTATGTGTCTCTGGCTGTGCGCGACACGGGTGGCGGCATACCTGCCGATACGCTGGAGCGCATCTTCGAGCCCTTTTTCACCACCAAACCCGTGGGTCAGGGCACCGGGCTGGGCTTGTCGGTGGTGCACGGCATCATGCGCACCCACCAGGGCGCCATCGACGTACAAAGCACGCAGGGCCAGGGCAGCGTCTTCACTCTGTATTTCCCGGCAGCGGCTGAAGCTGCATCCCCAGCGCCTACGCCCACCGTCTCGCCACCGAGCAGCAAAGCAGCCGTTGAAGCAGGCTCGGCCGGCCATGTGATGTATGTGGATGACGACCAGGCGCTGGTGTTTCTGGTGGAACGGGTCTTGCGCCGGCGGGGTTTCAAGGTCAGCACCTACACCGACCCGCACGAGGCAGAGCAGGCCCTGCGCGAACGTGCCGCAGAATTTGATCTGCTGGTGACGGACTACAACATGCCCGGCTACTGTGGCGTGGACCTGCTGCGCGCCGCCCGGCTCATTCGGGCAGATTTGCCGGTGGCACTGGCTTCGGGCTACGTCACGCCGGAAATCGAACAAAGCGCCTACGCCGAAGGCGCCCGCGCACTAATACACAAGCCCAACGACGTGGACGAACTGTGCGCCACGGTGCAGCGCCTGGTGCAGGAAAGCGCAGATCAGGCCCATCAGCGCCCTGCCCTATCGTGACGGGTGCCGAAAACCAGTCTGGCCCTGCATTGCCTGAGCTGGAGGTGGTCTTTGCAGACGACTGCCTGCTGGTCCTGAATAAGCCTTCGGGCCTGCTGGCGGTGCCCGGGCGCGGCGAGGACAAGCAAGACTGCCTGAGCGCCCGCGCGCAGGCCCACTACCCAGACGCGCTGGTGGTGCATCGGCTGGACATGGCTACCTCGGGCCTGATGCTGATGGGCCGTGGGCCCCACTGGCAACGCGACTTGAGCCGTGCTTTTGAGCAGCGTGAGGTGGCTAAACGCTACGAGGCCGTGGTAGCAGGCGACGTGCAAACCACCTGGCAAAACGCGCCCAAACTAGCAGATGGATGGGCCCTGATTGACCTGCCCATCGCCGTCGACTGGCCACTACGCCCGCGACGCGTGGTGGCGCCAGGTGGACAAGCCAGCCAGACCCGCTGGCGGCCCCTGACAGACACCGGGCGTGTCGAGCTCGAACCCATCACCGGTCGAACCCACCAACTACGCGTCCACCTGCAGGCCATCGGCCACCC
>JBJOJH010000005.1:0-3547 GCA_046046715.1 Pseudomonadota bacterium
TTGCCAACATCAAGTGCAAGAGCTTACTCCAAGCCACTGACACAGCACCAGCCCAAGCTCAAGCGCAGTCAATGCTTGTGATGACTGTGATCCATCTCCTTGCCGCCCTGACCATGACCCAAGCCAGCCTCAGGGACACCCGGACGGGCAGGTGCCGCAGTTCCCACCGGCAGCTTCACATCCAACTTGCTTTCCTGCCCCTTTGCGTTCCTGAACACCAGCGTCAAAGGCACAGTGCTGTCCTTGACCACAGGCAACTTCAAGTCCATCAGCATGACGTGGTAGCCGCCAGGCTTGAGCTCAATGGCCTTTCCCGCAGGCAAGTCCAGCCCACCTTCCAGGGCGCGCATCTTCATGACCTCGCCCTCCATCTTCATTTCATGCACCTCTGTCACCCCCGCCACAGGACTGCTGGCTGACACCAGTTTGTGACCAAGCCTGGAAGTGAGCGTCATGAACGCTCCCGTAGCCTTCTGCCCCTGCACGGTGGCGCGTGCCCAGGCGTTTTGTACCGACACGTCTTGTGCATGAACCGTGTTGTGAGCAAGGATGGCCAAGACCATGGCGAAAGAAATACGTACGAACTTCATTTTGTGTTTCCTGAAAAAGGTGGGAGGCCTACCCATGCGCTGGGCAGCACTCAATCAACTTGGAGACGCGGCAACGCCGCGCCTGAATCGTCACTCAGGAAAAAAGAGGGGGGCCGCGCGCGGGTGGTGGTGGTGCGGCATGCAACACCGGAGGAGCGCTAATAAGAACGGCCGGCACATCATGTGGTGCCAGCAATAGCGCAGTTGCTTGGACAGGCACGGCCGGTAAGGCCACAGCGCTGGCGCACAAAGGGCAATCCATGGAGGGTGCCGCGGGCTCTGCACCGCCGCCTTCGGCCGTCTTGACCAGCACCTTCATCGCGCCTGACCCGGTACAGACAAGCAAGATGTCCTGCGGCTTGATCAAGGGCGAGGCGACCGCAGCCCCCAAAGACAACACAAACCACGCCAACACCAGGCGCAGCATGAGTGAGAAGTGACGTGCAGACCGCATGCCAGAATTATGTCGCAAGGCCCGGCGCGCTGACGCCCTCAGAGGTGAGGTGTGCACAGGCAAAGTGCTGCCCGGCGTTAGCATAGGCTGATGAAAAGCCTGTTTCACTTTGCCTTTAACGTCACGGACCTGGATGTGGCACGCGCCTTTTACGGTGGTTTATTGGGCTGTGCTGAGGGCCGATCCACCGAGACCTGGGTGGACTTTGACTTCTTCAGCCATCAAATCTCCTTGCACCTCGGCACTCCGTTCAAAACCGAGCGCACTGGTCATGTGGGTGATCATTTGGTGCCCATGCCTCATTTCGGCCTGGTGCTGGCACTGGGTGATTGGCAGGCGCTCGCCCAGCGGCTGATCACTGCCCAGGTTGACTTCATCATGGCGCCCCAGGCGCGCTTTGAAGGCCAAGCTGGCGAGCATTGGACCATGTTCTTTTGCGACCCCTTTGGCAACCCGATCGAAATCAAGGGCTTTCGGTCTTTTGAAACGGTCTACGCCACCTGAGGCTCGCCCATGAACTACACCTTTGCCTCAGCCACCATCCTGTTGCTGCTGATCACCGACCCCTTTGGCAACATCCCCCTGTTTGCGAATGCCCTGAAAAATGTGGCACCAGAACGGCGACCCCGCGTCATCGTGCGCGAAATCTCCATCGCTTTTGTCGTGCTGCTCAGCTTCATGTTCTTTGGCGACAAATTTCTGCAACTGATGAACCTGAGCCAGTTATCCCTTCAAATGGCGGGCGGCCTGGTGCTTTTCTTGATTGCCCTGCGCATGATTTTTCCGCCCGCCGCAGGTGAGGTCGCCGAGATGGTGGGCGAACCGCTCATCGTGCCCCTGGCGATTCCGGCCGTGGCCGGCCCGTCGGCCATGGCCACCGTGATGCTGCTGGTCAGCCAGCAGCCAGAGCGCCGGCTGGAGTGGGTGGCTGCGCTCACCGTCACCATGCTGGCGGGTGCAGTGGTGCTGCTGATGGCCGAGCGCATCCAGCGCTGGGCAGGAAGCCGGGTCATCACCGCCATCGAACGGCTGATGGGCTTGATTCTGGTGTCTGTATCGGTCGAAATGATGCTGCGCGGCGTCAAAGCCTTTGTGCAGCAGCTACAGCAGGCCTGAGACCGTCTGCTCAATGGCGCCAAACACGCTGAGTCCGTCGCGCCCCTTGACCTCCAGCCGGATCACATCGCCGGGCTTGAGACCGGCACCCCCGGTAGTGCCCAGCGCACCACAGCCCACGATGGCACCCGCTCGCACGCGCCGGGTGCTGGCCAATTGAGCCACCAGCTCGCCAAAATGAGGCAAAGACGACGAGCCTGCATCCCAAGCCCCTAGCCGACGACCATTCAGGCTGCACTGCAAGCTCAGGTGCAAACGTCCGCCGGTCCAGGCCTCACCCAGCTCGTCGGGCGTGGCGGCGACCGGGCTAAACGCGGTTGCCGGCCGACCCAGGCCATCAGGCGAATCAGCGCGCAGGGCCGCATCGTTCACCAGCATCAGCAAGCGTATGCCTTCCAGCGCTCGCACAGGTGTGCTGGCAGCGGCAATATCGCCGGTGACCACCGCCAAACCGGCATCCACTTCAAGGCCCCAGGCTTCATTGGCGCAAGGAAGACTGGCCATGGCACCCAGAAAATCGTCACTGCGTCCCAAACGCAGGGGTATGGGGCCTTGCACCCAAGCATAGGCGCGTGGCAGCGGGGCCATGCACAGGCTCGGATCAAAGGGAAATGCGTGGCGTGCCTTGCCCTGGTTCAGGGTGTGTGAAAGATCCTGCAACAAGGGCGACAGAAAGTTCCAGTCGTCCAGAACCTGCTGCAAATGGTTGGCGATGCCGGTCGCATAATGGGCCGTGCTCAGGTCACGCGACACTAGTATCAGTTGGCCATCGCGGGATCCGTCTTTGTAGGTGGCAAGTTTCATGCTGGGCTCCCGCAAGGCGCAGCAGCACCCCAGGCCGGGCACCCCACACACATTTGTAAACTGACTCTCTAGGCCTGAACGGCAAAATTCTAGTCGCCATGTTGGCCCGCACTGCTCCACCTGAACCCAAGCCAGTCACCCCGGTTTCACCCGGATGGCTGCTGGCTGTGGCGTGTGCCGTGTTGCTGGTGCATCTGCTTGTTTTGAACACGTCCCAGCTGGCCTTGAGCCTGGTTCACAACTCAAAGTCAGCTGACCCAAGCACGCTGAGTTTCAACACGCGGCGCATCGACGCTGCGCCCACCAGCGCCGCATCAGCGCCAGCGCGCCGGTCGGTCCGACCAGTCACGCCGCATACCCCGTCGCAGGCAACAAGCACATTACCCGCACTCAACGACGCAGTGACAGCCGTCAACGCACCCAGCGCCCCGCTCCAGGACCCGCCCTTGCCCGCCACGGATCCCAAGCCAGAGTTGCCATCCGATTTGCCGCCACAAGCCCCGACCACCGACGCTGTCGCCGCACTTGCTGCGCCGGGCATAGACAAAGAGAGCAGCCAGGCCACAGCCGATGCCCCCTACGA
>JBJOJH010000006.1:0-3343 GCA_046046715.1 Pseudomonadota bacterium
ACCTGATCCATCTGAGACACCGCCTCGCCCACTTGCGACACACCTGCAGACTGCTCTGAGCTTGCAGCACTGATCTCACCCATGATGTCTGTGACCCGGCGTATGGACGTCACCACCTCAGTCATGGTGCTGCCAGCCTGGTCCACCAAGGCCGTACCTTGCTCAACTCGCTCCACACTGTCGCCAATCAGCGTCTTGATTTCTTTGGCAGCTTCAGCACTGCGCCCGGCCAGGCTACGCACTTCACTGGCCACCACAGCAAAGCCTCGGCCTTGCTCACCGGCACGGGCAGCCTCTACCGCTGCATTCAAAGCCAGGATATTGGTCTGAAAGGCAATCCCGTCAATCACACTGATGATGTCGGCGATCTTGCGCGAAGACTCGTTGATGCCCTTCATGGTGTCCACCACCTGGGCTACTACCTCGCCACCTTGTACGGCCACAGTAGAAGCACTCATGGCCAGCTGATTGGCCTGACGTGCGCTGTCGGCGTTCTGGTTCACGGTAGAGCCCAACTCTTCCATGGAGGCTGCGGTTTGTTCCAGGGCGCTGGCCTGGCTCTCGGTGCGCCCGGACAGGTCGTGGTTGCCCTGGGCGATTTCGGCGCTGGCGATGGCCACGCCTTCAGAACTGGCTTTGACATTGCGAACAATGCCGACCAGATTGGCTTGCATGCGCGACATGGAGGTAAGCAGCTGCACTGCTTCGTCGTTGCCGCTGGGGTGCACCGCGGTGGTCAGGTCCCCTTGTGCCAACTGGTCAGCCACTTTCACGGCATGAGTCATCGGAAGAGTGATGAGACGCGCCACCCAGGCAGCTGCCAGCAACATGGCCAGGACCACCAGGCACAGGCCGACAACGATGATCCAGACAGCCTGCTTGGTTACTTCAGAAGCTTGGGCAGAGATTGCCGCCCCCTCTTTTTCGATGGCCTCGGAGAATTCACCCATGGGTTCTTCAAGTGCCACAAAAGCGGCTTGCAACGCTGAATACTTGTCCCCAGCATCGGGAGCGCTTTTCTGTGAGGCTGCGATCGAGTCAGCTGCCGCATCAATGTACTGTTTGACCAAAGGCTGAATTTGGGTCAGGGTGGCCTGACTCTCAGGCGTCAATTCCACCTCTTTGAGTTTGTTGAGCGCCGAGCTGAAAAGGTTGGCGTGCTCTTTGAGTGCCTCGGCGGCTTGCGTCATCTCAACCAGGTTCTGACGCAAAGACCCAATCAGCGCTAGTTGTGCATCGCCGCGTATGGCGTCGTGCATCATGTCCGCTTCTTGGCTCAATTGAAGTGCTGAGCTGGAATTGAGGGCCTGCTCAAGTTTGGTTGAGAGCTGGTGGTTGGCGTACAGGCCGACGCCCCCCATGATGGCGGCAAACGCTGCCCCCGCCATTCCAAGTGCAATGATTTGAGTGCGAAGTTTCATGGCTGCAGGTCTCTCTTTGCCGGGTCGGGTAATTAACTGTTTTTGATAATAACGTGCTTGTTACACCTCAAAGGGTTTTGCAGGTGCATGGGTCATTTTTTTGACGTCAAGTGGTTGTGTAAAGTTGTCGGCTTCGTTTGATACACTGAACTCATGTTCATCCACCGCATCTGCGTGACAGGTCTCAGCGACCGGGGAGCCTGGCCCTGGCGGGTTCAGCTGTACCCCACGGCGGCGGTCTGATGCGCGCCTGACCACACCAGGTCGTGCACAGGGTGCCCCACCCTGATGGTTTCAAGCCCGAGCCTCATTCCTTTGCGAAGGCCGGGGCCTTGAATCCGCCCTTGCCAGGGGCAATGCCCCGGCACCCCACATTGAGAATTTGCCGTGATCACTGAACTTGAATTCAAAAGCCTGAGCGCGCAGGGCTACAACCGCATCCCCCTTATCGCAGAGGCCTTCGCAGACCTCGAAACCCCGCTGTCGCTTTACCTGAAGCTGGCGCATACGCAAAGTGCTGGCAAGGCTGCAGCCGGCCAGGCTGGTACAGCCACCGGGGGAGCCAACAGTTTCTTGCTGGAGTCTGTGGTCGGCGGCGAGCGCTTTGGTCGTTACAGTTTTATTGGTTTGCCGGCTCGTACCCTGGTGCGTTCAACCGGCTTTGGTGAGCAGGCCATGACGGAAGTGGTGACCGATGGCCGTGTGGTCGAGACCGCAAGTGGCAACCCGCTGGAATTTATCGCCGCCTACCAGCAGCGCTTCAAGGTCGCCCTGCGCCCAGGTTTGCCCCGGTTCTGTGGCGGGTTGGCAGGCTATTTTGGCTACGACACGGTCCGGCACATCGAGAAAAAACTCGAGAAAAGCTGCCCACCGGACACGCTGGGTTGCCCGGACATCCTGCTCTTGCAATGCGAAGAATTGGCGGTGATTGACAACCTGTCGGGCAAGCTGTACTTGATGGTTTATGCCGACCCCGCTCAGCCCGAGTCTTATGCCAACGCCAAGAGACGCCTGCGGGAGTTGAAGGATCAGCTCAAGTACTCGGTCAGCGCCCCTGTGGTCAAGGCCACCCAGAGCCACCCGGCGCAGCGCGAGTTTGCCAAGGCCGACTACATTGCCGCGGTAGAGCGCGCGAAGGAGCTGATTGCCGGCGGTGATTTCATGCAGGTGCAGGTGGGGCAGCGCATCAGCAAGCGCTACACCGAATCACCGCTGAGCCTGTACCGGGCACTTCGTTCGCTCAATCCCAGCCCCTACATGTATTACTACCACTTTGGCGATTTCCAGGTGGTCGGGGCGTCGCCAGAAATTCTGGTTCGGCAGGAGCAAATTGGCGCTGGCGAGGCGGCTGAGCAAAAGATCACCATCCGTCCGCTCGCGGGAACTCGGCCCAGGGGAGCAACGCCAGAGCTGGACAAGGCAACTGAAGCTGAGCTGGTGGCTGACCCCAAAGAGCGCGCCGAGCACGTCATGCTGATCGACCTGGCACGCAACGACATTGGGCGTATTGCCAAGATCGGCAGCGTGAAAGTCACCGAGGCCTTTGCTGTGGAGCGCTACAGCCATGTGATGCACATTGTGAGCAATGTCGAGGGCGTTCTGCTGGATGGCATGACGAACATGGATGTACTGAAGGCGACTTTCCCTGCGGGCACCCTGACCGGCGCACCGAAGGTTCATGCCATGGAACTGATCGACCAGCTTGAGCCCACCAAGCGTGGTTTGTACGGCGGTGCCTGTGGTTACCTGAGTTTTGCGGGCGACATGGACGTGGCCATTGCCATACGCACCGGCATCATCAAGGATCAGACCCTGCATGTCCAGGCCGCTGCCGGCGTGGTGGCCGATTCAGTGCCCGAGATGGAGTGGAGGGAAACCGAACACAAGGCGCGAGCCCTGCTGCGGGCTGCTGAACTGGTCGA
>JBJOJH010000007.1:0-3796 GCA_046046715.1 Pseudomonadota bacterium
GTCATGGTGGGCCACATGCCTATGGACGGCCCCTGACACCGTCCGAGATCCTGGTGATGACTTTCACCCGCGCGGCCACCCGCGAGCTCTCTGACCGCATCCGGGCGCGCTTGCTGGAGGCGGCCAGAATGTTTCGGGGCGAGGCGCTGCCGCAGGCCACCGACACCCTGATGAGCACCCTGCTGGCGGCTTATCCTGAAGGCGAGGCGCGCAAAACCGCGGCTTGGCGGCTGGCCAATGCGGCCGAGAGCATGGACGACGCAGCGGTGCTGACCATCGATGCCTGGTGCCAGCGCATGCTGCGCGAGCACGCTTTTGACAGCGGCAACCTGTTTGATGAAACCTTGCTGGCCGACGAAGCCTTGCTGCAAACTCAGGCTGCACTGGATTACTGGCGCGTGGCCTGTTATCCCTTGGGGCAGGATGAGCTGCGGGTGGTGTTGCAGGTCTGGAAAAGTGCCACAGCCCTGGTGGCAGACATGCGTGGCTTGCGTGGCAAGGCGCTGGACGCCGCACCCGAGGGCTGGACGCTGCAACAGGTGCTTGCCCAGGCCCTGCAGGCGCGCAGCCAGGCTGTGGCGCAGCTGAAAGTCGGTTGGGCCGATAAAGCCCAGGCCATGCGCCAGTGGCTGGACGACCAGCTCGCCCGCAAGGACAAGAGCTGGATCGGCACCAAGCTGCAGGCCCGCCACTACACAAGCTGGCTCACCACCTTGCGCGAGTGGGCGCTGGGCCAGAACACGGCAGATATTCCCGATTTGAAAAAGGGCTGGGAACGGCTGACGCCCGAGGGCCTGTACGACGCGCGCAAACCCGATGCTGCGCCCCTAGCGCTGCCCGCCATGTTTGCCGAGCTTGCTGCCCTCAAGTCCGCCCTGGAGGAATTGCCCAAAGTGGTGGTGGCCTTGCGCAGCCACGCTGCAGCCAACGTGGCCCAACGCCTGCGCTTGCTCAAGCAGCGCTCGGCCACTTTCGGGTTTGCCGACATGCTGCAACGCCTGAACACGGCGCTGGCCGGCGACCACGGTAAAGGTTTGCGTGAGCGCATACGGAGCCAGTACCCGGTGGTGCTGATCGATGAGTTTCAGGACACCTCGCCGGTACAGCTCAACATCTTTGACCAGATCTACGGGGTGGCCCACAACGACCCCCAGACCGCCCTGATGCTGATTGGTGACCCCAAACAGTCGATTTACGGCTTCAGGGGCGCGGACATCGACAGCTATTTACGCGCCCGGCGTCATACAGCGGGTCGGCACTATGTGTTGGGCACCAATTACCGATCCACCCACGATGTGGTGAACGCGGTCAATCATGTATGGGCGCGGGCAGAGAAGGCTTGGGACAGCGGTGCCTTTTTGTACAAAAGTGGCAGCGAACAGCCTTTGCCCTTTTTGCCGGTAGCGGCACAGGGCAGGGAAGAGGCGCTGCTGCGGGGCGCGAGCCCTATTCCCGCCCTGACGCTGGTACATGACGGCCAGATCGACAAGGTGGGCGCCATGCGCAGGCGCAGTGCGGCCCGCTGTGCCGAGCAGATTGTGGCTTGGCTGAATGATCCGCAGACCGGTTTTGTGACGCCCGGTCAAGCCGAGCAGCGCTTGCGGCCGGCCGATATTGCGGTGCTGGTGCGTACCGGCAAGGAGGCTGCACTGGTGCGCCAGGCGTTGGGCCGCCGGGGGGTGGCTTCGGTCTATTTGTCAGATAAGGATTCGGTATTCCAAAGCGAGGAGGCCTTGGACCTGTTGCACTGGTTGCGTGGCGTGGCCCAGCCGCAGGACGTGCGCCTGGTGCGTGCGGCACTGGCCACCGGCACATTGGGCCTGAGCCTGTCCACGCTCAAGCAGATGGCCAACGACGACGCCTTGCTGGACAGCTATGCAGTCCGTTTGCTCGATTTGCACCAGGTCTGGCAGTCGCAAGGGGTACTGGCCATGCTGCGCCACACCCTGCACCTGTGGGAGCTGCCCTCGCGCTGGCTGGCCGAACCCCAGGGCGAGCGCCGGTTGACCAATGTGCTGCATCTGGCGGAGCTGCTGCAGTCCGCCAGCAGTGCCCTGGAGGGCGAGCAGGCCTTGATCCGCTGGCTGGCGAACCAGTTGCAAGACCCACAGGGGCAGGGCGACGAACACATCCTGCGGCTCGAGAGCGACGCGGGGCTTGTGAAAGTCGTCACTATCCACAGTAGCAAGGGCCTGGAATACGCCGTGGTGTGCCTGCCCTTTGCGACAGGTTTTCGGACGCTGGAGCCGCGCAAGTTGGGCGCTATCGAGCTTGCAGACGAACAAGGACAACGGCGCACCTTGCTCCATTTCAGCGACCAGGAGTTGGCACAGGCCGATCGCAACCGTCTGCGCGAAGACCTGCGCCTGCTGTATGTGGCGCTGACCCGTGCCCGCCACGCGCTGTGGGTGGTATTTGCGGCTCAAAAAGTCGGGAGTAGCGACAGGTGTGCCACGCAGCTGGGGGCCGCCGGCTATCTGGTGGGCGGCAGCGAAGAGCGCGAAGTGGATGACTGGCGAGAACAGCTGCGCTCACTGGTGGCCGGGCAAGCGGGCATGCTGCTGGAGGAGGCCGGCCCCATCACTTGCACGCTGTTGAATCGACCCGAGGCTGAGCGCCCTCTGCAAGCCGAGCGCATCTACAGCCACAAGCTGGACCAGAGCTGGACGATTGCGAGCTTTTCCAAACTGAGCAAGGGCGTTTCCGAGCGCGCCGTGCCCCTGAGCCTGGGCACACACCGGCCTGCTGACGATGAAGTGCAGCCCGGTGCGGATGCTTCCCCATACCCAGTGCCTACCCCGCCGATACCTGGCGACCCGCCAAGGGCAGACTGGCACGCCATGGCACGCGGCCCTGCAGCGGGTAATTTTTTGCATGACCAGCTGGAGTGGCTGGCTGCCGAAGGCTTTGCGCTGGCCGACAACCCCGACTTGGCTGAGCGGCTGCGGCGGCGCACCAGCCGGCATGCGCCAAACATGGATGCCGATGGCGTGGTGCAGTGGTTGCAGGCGGTGGTGAGCACCCGCATGCCGGGCGTGGAGGCCGCTCTTTGCGAACTGGGTGCGGTCTTGCCTGAAATGGAGTTCTGGCTGCCCGCGCACAGCTTGGACACACCGGCCATCGACGCGATCTGCGCAAGCCATATTCTGCCGGGGTTGGAGCGGCCGGCGTTGCCTGCCTCGCAGCTGCATGGCATGTTGATGGGCTTTGCCGACCTGGTGTTTGAGCACCAGGGCCGTTATTGGGTGCTTGATTACAAGTCCAACCACCTGGGGCCGGATGATGCGGCCTACCACCGGGATGCGCTGGACCATGCCATGCTGGCCCACCGCTACGACGTGCAGGCCGCTTTGTACATGCTGGCCCTGCACCGCTTGCTGCGCAGCCGCCTGGGCAGTGCTTATCTGCCCGAGCAACACCTGGGCGGAGCGATTTATTTCTTCTTGCGTGGTGTGCGGGGCCCATGTGCCGGGGTTTGCCATATTGCCGCCGGCATGCCCATGCTGGACGGGCTAGACCAGATGCTGCTGCATCAAGGGGAGGGGGCATGATGACATTGGTGGTCGGTGATGTGCCAGCCTTACTGCAGCTGCCCGAGCCGCTGCGGACCTTGCACGCGTGCAGTGAACAAGGCTGGCTTCGGCGCCTGGACAGCGCCTTGGCCGGCTTCGTGGCCGAGCAAGACCCGGCGGCCTCGCCTGCGCTGCTGGTTGCAGTGGCATTGCTGGTCCATCTGGAAGGGCGGGGCCATACCTGCTTGCCTCTCAAGCACTTGTTGTCGTCGGCGCCGGCCATG
>JBJOJH010000008.1:0-10084 GCA_046046715.1 Pseudomonadota bacterium
ATAAGCGGGTGTATAGCCGTCCAGGGCGGCAAATGCATCCTGGTGGACATCCTTATCTGCTGTGGACCTTGGATGTCGGCGCTTGTAGGGCTCTCGCTGGCGCATGCTGCCCTTGGGTAGCCAAAGCTCACTGAGCTCGCGACTACTGAGTTGGACCAGGTCAGCGAGGTCTGCCAGTAGCTGGCGCTTGAGCGCGCCGTCGGGCAGTGCCATCCAGAGGGGCTGGGCATTGCTTGCCATGTGAGCTCGACCCTCGTGGGTGTTGAGATCGCAGCCTTCGCGGGCGGCTTCAATCAAGAATCGGCTCAGGGGTGTTGCCTCGTTGACGCACCTGGCGAAAGCGTCGGCTCCTTGCTCGCGTATGAAGCTGTCGGGATCATGTTCGGCTGGCAAAAACAGGAATTTCACCGTACGCACGTCTGTGGCGTAGGGAAGGGCGCCGTCCAGCGCCTTGCGAGCCGCGCGGCGGCCAGCTGCATCACCATCGAAACTGAAGACCACCGAATCTGTGAAGCGAAAGAGCTTTTGCACATGTTCGGTGGTACAAGCGGTGCCCAGTGTGGCCACGGCATTGGGAAACCCCAGTTGTGCGAGCGCAACCACGTCCATATAGCCCTCAGTCACCAGCACATAGCCGGCTTCACGCAGGGCCTGCCGTGCTTCGAACAAGCCATAAAGCTCTCTGCCTTTGCTGAAAACCGGTGTTTCAGGTGAATTCAGGTACTTGGGTTTGTCGTCGCCAAGAACACGTCCGCCAAAACCGATGCACTCGCCTTTGACATTGCGTATGGGGAACATGACTCGATCGCGGAAACGGTCATATCGTTTGTCATCATCCTCATTGACGATCACCAGCCCAGCCTCTACCAGCATGGCGTCGTCGTACTGCGGAAATACGCTGGCCAGGCTGCGCCAGCCCTCGGGTGCGTAACCCAATCCAAACTGCCGCGCCACTTCACCGCTGAGGCCGCGCCCCTTGAAGTACGCCACGGCTCGGGGCGAATCCTTCAGCTGTTTGCGGTAGGCCTCGGCTGCCTTTTCAAGGGTATCGCTGAGACTGGCCTGCTTTTGCCGCTGTTCCGCGACGCGAGCCCGGTCCTGCGGGCCCATGTCATCCTCGGGGACTTGAAGGCCGTACTGCTGGGCCAGATCTTTGACGGCTTCGACGAAGCTCATGCCGCCATGCTCCATCAAAAAACTGATGGCGTTGCCGCTTTTGCCACAGCCAAAGCAGTGATAGAACTGTTTGGCAGGACTGACCGAGAAGGAAGGAGATTTTTCGCCATGAAATGGGCATAAACCCATGTAATTGGCGCCGCCCTTTTTGAGTTGCACATAACGTCCGACGATCTCAACCACGTCGGTCCGTGCAATCAACTCTTGTAAAAATGTCTGGGGAATGCTCACACTGGCTATTGTGGCTCAGGCCCCGAGCTTGCCCAATGAGTTGCGCCAGCCAGCGCAGGGCGGCTGGCGCAATGCTTCAGCGAGGTGCCAGACGAATGGCGCCATCCAGACGGATGACTTCACCGTTCAGCATATCGTTTTCGATGATGTGCTTGGCCAGTTTTGCGTAGTCCTGTGGTGTGCCCAGGCGAGATGGGAAGGGAACCGCTGCTGCCAGCGCGTCCTGCACATCCTGGG
Organism: Pseudomonadota bacterium; assembly: GCA_046046715.1. Taxonomy (GTDB): domain Bacteria; phylum Pseudomonadota; class Gammaproteobacteria; order Burkholderiales; family Burkholderiaceae_C; genus JBEEJZ01. The sequence continues at coordinate 1,645 of JBJOJH010000008.1, forward strand.
GCATGCCAAACATCATGGGCGTACCGAAAATGCCGGGTGCAATCGTCATGTTGCGGATGCCTGAGCGAGCCAGGTCGCGTGCGATCGGCAGGGTCATGCCCACCACACCGCCTTTGGATGCACTGTAAGCCGCTTGGCCAATCTGGCCATCGTAGGCCGCTACGGAAGCCGTGGAAATCAAGACGCCGCGTTCACCTGTGGACTCAGGCTCATTTTTGGCCATGGCTTCAGCAGACAGGCGAATCATGTTGAAACTGCCCAGCAAGTTGACCTGGAGCACCTTGGCGAACACCCCAAGGGCATGAGCACCGTTCTTGCCTACGGTTTTTTCTGCAGGGGCAATGCCAGCGCAGTTGACCAGGCCCATGAATTTACCCAGGGATACCGCCTTGGCCACCACGGCCTGACCATCTGCTTCCGAGCTGACGTCGCACTTGACGAAAGCGCCACCGATGTCCTTGGCGATGGCTTCGCCTTTCTCGATCTGCATGTCGGCAATGACGACAGTTGCACCGTTGGCGGCCAGCATGCGTGCAGTGCCTTCGCCCAACCCTGATGCCCCACCTGTGACAACGAATACCTTGCCGGAAATATCCATGAGAACTCCTTTTCAGATTGACGTTAACGTAAACGTCAATTATGGCCGAAGCCATTTAATGATCTTTGGATCCGCGTGATCCAGTCGAAATGAAAAAGGCCGGGAAATCCCGGCCTTGGCCCCAACCGGCAGACCCAAGGATCCGCAGGTTGGTTCGCTGAAGGATGCACCTCAAGCTGTCTTGATCGCCTGTGCGGACAAAGGCAACTTGCGCACGCGCTTGCCCGTGATTGCAAACACTGCGTTGGCAATGGCGGGCACGACCAATGCCGTGGCGGGCTCGCCTATGCCTCCGGGCTTTTCGGTGCTCTTGACCAACACGATGTCGATCTTGGGCGCCTCATGCATGCGTACCACCGGGTAGGTGTTGAAGTTGGTTTGCTGTACGCGCCCCTTCTCCATGGTGATCTCCTGCATCAGACCCGCTGACATCCCGAACACGACGCTGGATTGAATTTGCGCCTCAACGGTATCGGGGTTCACCATTTGACCAACGTCGGCAGCAACGGTCACTTTGTGCACCTTGACTTCACCGTCTTTGACGGAAACCTCGGCGACTTGAGCCATGTAGGTGTCGTAGCCCTCCATCAAGGAGATGCCCAACGCGTGACCTGCCGGCAGTTTTTTGCCCCAGCCAGCCTTGGTCGCGGCCAGCTTCAGCACGTTGGCGAAGCGGGGCTTGTTTTTCAGCAGACCCAAACGGTAGGCGTAGGGGTCCTTGCCCGCGGCATGCGCCAATTCGTCAATGAAGCTCTCGTTGGCAAAGGCATTCATGTTGTGGCTGACGGCGCGCCAGTAACCCACCCGGTAGCCAGAGTCGTGTATGACCAGATCGTGTTGCGTGTTGGCAATTTCGTAAGGTGCTACAGCTGCTTCGGCCATGAATGGATCAAACGTGTCCTTGGGCAAGCCAAACGCACGCTGAGTCACGGACTGTGACGTCACCTTGAAATGCATGGCGATCGGGTGACCACTGCTGTCCAGACCTGCCTCAAGCTGGTTGAAGCCCATGGGACGGTAGAAGTCATGTGTCATGTCATCTTCGCGTGACCACAGTACCTTGACTGGTCTGCCCACTGCTTTGGATACTTCGGCTGCTTGCACGGTGAAGTCCAGTTCCAGTCGACGGCCAAAGCCACCACCCAAAAAGGTGGTTTTGAGTGTCACATCTTCCGGTTTAATACCCAGGGCAGCAGCTACCGCACCTTGAGCGCCCTGTTGGAACTGGGTGGGGCCCACCAACAGGCATTTGCCATCTTTGACACTGGCCGTGAAGTTCATGGGTTCGAGCGGAGCGTGTGCCTGCATCGGCGTGATGTACTCCGCTTTGACCACTTTGGCTGCCGACTTCATGGCTGCGCCTACGTCGCCCGATGGCTTGCCAATGGGAAGAACCTTACCGTCGGCAGCTGCCTTGCGCGTACCTGCCAAAATCACGTCGTGATCCAGTGCTGCGACGGCGCCCTCGCTCCAGGTGACACTCAAGGCCTCTCGTGCTTTCTTGGCATGCCAATAACTGTCGGCCACAACGGCTACACCATCGCTGATCTGAACAACATCAATCACGCCTGGCATGCCTTTGACCTTGCTCGCGTCGAAACTGGAGACCTTGCCTCCAATGACAGGGCACTGTTCGACACTGGCATAAACCATACCGGGTAGCTTGACGTCGATACCAAATTCCGCAGTGCCGTTGGTTTTGGCAGGCGTATCCAGGCGACGGGTCCGCTTACCCACGACGCGAAATTGAGATGGATCCTTGATGGCTGGCTTTTCTGGCACCGGCAAGCGTGATGCGGCACTGGCAAGATGCCCGTAGGTGGCTTTTTTGCCACCGGGTCCGGTGACATAGCCCTGGTCGGCTTTCAGAGCCGCGCGATCAATATTCCACTCGCTGGCAGCAGCGCTTATAAGCATCTCACGCACCTGTGCGCCACCAATGCGTAGCTTTTCCCACCCGTCGCGAACTGAAGTGGAGCCTCCGGTGATCTGGGCGCCCAGCAGTGCATTGGCATAGGCAGCTCCTGGCGGGGCAAATTCAACCTTGATGCTGTTTATATCGACGTTCAGTTCCTCAGCAATCAACATAGGCATCGAGGTGTACACACCCTGGCCCATCTCGGAACGTGCGGATAGCAATGTGATCGTGTTGTCATCCGCAATATGTACCCAAGCATTAGGGGTATATACCGTGCCGGCTGCCTGCAGACTACCAGGGAGGTTCAAGCCCATCAGCAGGCCGCCAGAGGCAATGGCGGAGGTCTTCAAAAAGTGGCGACGAGATGCGTTCATGGTTGTATTCATGGACATGTTTTACTCCTCAGGCTTTACGCATTGCGGCTGCGGCATCTTTGATAGCCGCCTTGATGCGCGGGTAGGTCCCGCAACGGCAGATGTTGCCGCTCATAGCGGCATCAATATCCGAGTCGCTAGGGTTTTTGTTGCCTGCCAGGAGGGCTGCGGCACTCATCAACTGGCCTGATTGGCAGTAGCCGCATTGCGGAACATCGTGCTTGATCCAAGCCACCTGCAATGGATGTGTATTGTTTTTGGACAGACTTTCGACCGTGGATATCTTTTTGCCTGCGGTGGCTGACAGGGGGGTTTGGCAGGACCGAATGGGTTTGCCATCCAGATGCACCGTGCAGGCCCCACACAGAGCCGCACCACATCCAAATTTGGTTCCAGTCAAGCCCAGCTCGTCACGGACAACCCAAAGCAAAGGTGTATCTGGTTCCGATTGGGCCTTTACCGACCGGCCGTTGATCTGAAAACTCACGCTCATGAACATCTCCTGTGGTTGGGCTTAGGCACTGTGCAAAAGCCCCTGGTGTTTGCCAAGCACGACGTTACAAAGGAAATGGCCTAATGTTTCAAGGGTTTCTACCTAGGTGATAACAAAATTATCAAAATGCTACACTTTTGACGCAAGGTGGATGACCCTGAGGGGTGTCGAGGGGCATGTTCACCTGCAAACATCGCTCGAACCTTCGCTGGGTTTTTGCTGCTATACTTCAAGGCTCGAACAAACACAGGCGCGTAGCTCAGCTGGTTAGAGCACCACCTTGACATGGTGGGGGTCGTTGGTTCGAGTCCAATCGCGCCTACCAGTACACCCTCGTAAGTTTTCTTACGAGGGTTTTCTGTTTTCAGGGTGCATAAAACCCTCGATGAAACCATTCTCGGACGCAAATAGGTCTGACTTACCCCGAATTTTTCAGGCCGGCGGGAAACTTCAGGACCAAAGCTCGTAGCTCGGACATCGTCGCATCTATAGTGACCTGAAGGGACTTCAACGACACGTCCTTTCCAGGCAGATTTATTTCTGACTTGAGTGCTTGCTCCAGTTCCAATAGTTGGGTCTGCAGCTGGTCTGCGCCCACTGTTGCTGCCAGACCCTTGAGCGTATGGACCAGGCGTGTGGCATCTTCCATGCGACTCTCTTCGAGAGCTGCCTGCACTCTGGCGGGTGTGGAGGAAAGCTCCGCCTGGAATGCCGCAATTACGTCGCCATAGACCCTGGCATTGCCACCCAGGCGAACCAGGGCTTCTGAAAAATTGATCTTGTAGCCATGATCACCCTGCGATCGGTTAATCGGGGCCTCCTGGCCAGTTATTAGAGCTTTCTGGTCGGGGGTTGGGCGAGACAGCTGAAGTATCAAGGCCACAAGCTGGTCAATGTCGAAGGGCTTGCCCACATGTTCATTCATTCCGCCAGCGAGACATGCTTCCCTGTCGCGAGCCATGGCGTTGGCAGTCATTGCAATGATGGGTAAATTTTCAAAGCCCATCAGGTCTCGTATGGCCCTGGTCGCAGAGAAGCCGTCCATCACCGGCATTTGAATGTCCATCAGAACGAGGTCGAAGCCTGGCAGCGTGTCCACCACTTTGTCCACGCCTATCTTGCCGTTGTCAGCCACTGTGACCTGTGCGCCCTCCAGACTCAGTAATTCTGCCGCCACCATCTGGTTAACCTTGTTGTCTTCAACCAGCAGAAGGCGCAGTCCCCGCAGGCGTTGAGGGCGAGCTACGTGCCTGGTATTTGCTGGAGGTGCTGTATTGACAGGAGCATCTTCAGCCACCGGCAATTCAAGTTCAAACGAAAAAACGCTGCCCTGGCCGACTTGGCTTTTCAGGGCTAACGTGCCGCCCATCATGGTGACGAGGCGGTTCGATATCGCCAAGCCCAGACCGGTGCCGCCAAACCGACGTGTGGTTGAAGGCTCGGCTTGCGTGAAACCATCAAAGATACGGCTTTGGTTTTCTGGCGCAATGCCTATGCCGGTGTCTCGAATCGAGAACTCCAGCTTTGCATGCGTTTTATGGGATGCAACACAGCGCACCCTCACGACGACCTCGCCGACGCTGGTGAACTTGATGGCGTTGCTCGCCAGGTTCAGCAGAACTTGTTGCAATCGCATGTCGTCGCCGACCAGCCTGAGGGGCACATCGGGGTCGAGGTCAAATCGCAGTTCGATGGACTTTTCTTCACAGCCGACGCTGAGCACAGCGATCAGGTCCTGCAGCATCTGACTGAGCTGAAAACTACGGGGGTCCAGGCTCATCTTGCCAGCTTCAATTTTCGAAAAATCGAGTACGTCGTTGACCAGGCTCAACAAGGTTCGGGAGGCCCCCTGTGCCTTTTCTACATAAGAGGATTGCGTCTTATCAATCTCGGATTTTTTTAAAAGTTGCAGCATGCCCAGAATGGCGTTCATGGGCGTACGTATCTCATGGCTCATGTTGGCCAAAAACTGACCCTTTGCAAGATTTGCGCTCTTTGCCCGTTCCAAAGCCGCTCCAAGTTCCACCTGAATCGACTCCATTTCATGGTTACGCCGGTTAGCGATTTTCAATAGATGCAGAGCGACTGCGCCCAATGCGACTGCCAGAAGTGCCAGCAGGCCGGTTGTTGCCCCGGAAGTCATGGCCTGGCTGCGTATGGCTTGCAGGTGCTTTGTGGTTTGCTCTCCGTAACGTGCGTTGGCATCGAGAAGCAGTGCTTGAACCGGCCCGCGGGCATTGTTTAAGGCGGCTTTAAGCTGGTGGAGTCGGGCACCATCAAAAACGGGAACGACCGAGCCATCGCCCAGGTAGTCGTCAGCCAGCACCGTGAAGTTGTTGACGAGTGTCAAAGCCTCGTCATAAGCCCGCGAGTGAGTAGCCAGTCCGGAGCTGTTGCCATTTTTGATGATGTCCAGTCGACTAAGGAAAATGTTGTAGCGCAGGCTCAGTTCTTGCATTGCCTCCACGCTGCCTTGTGCCAGCAGCGCTTCGTTGAGCTGGGACGCCAATCGCAATTGCTCGCTTTGAAACTGGAATACATCCCATTCGAGGGAAGTTTTCCCCTCGTTGATGGAGCCCTCCAGTTGTCGCCACTGACCGTACTGCAGCCATCCCACTGCCATTAACATGCATGCCAGCGCCACCGCCAGAGTGGTTAGCCATGACTGGGATGCGATGCTGGGCGGGCGCATGGTCGATTGAAGCGCTCAACGAACCACGATGCTGCTGATCTGCCAGATAGATCTGCTGTAGTAGATGTCGTTTTTCAATTCAGGGCGAGCGTCAAACGGGTATACAAGGAACAGTGGGCCTTTGTCTCGGATATTCAATACTTTCGAGTCCATTCGGCGAGCGAGGATGGGCTGAAATGTGGCCGCATCGGCAAAGGGCACGCTGACTGTGTAATCGTTCAGCGCCTTTATTTCAAGGGTGGCGCCCTTGGCACCCAAAACAGAAAGCACTTCTGACAGACGCGGACCGGAAAAGGTCGTGGCTTGCTTGTACCAGGGTGTTTTGGTGGTGATGACATGAACTGGCAGCGCATCGATCATGGCCGCATCGAGCTGAGCTTTGCCCTCGTGGTTGACGCTGGCAATGGAGCCGCTTACCGTCAAAATCACCGGCCCGCTTGGCTTCGCAAGGAGAGTCTGAGACCAGGCACTGCACTGGAACAGACTGCCGGCCGCCCACATGATGACGCTTGCAAGCCACTTTAGTGTCAATAGATGCATGTTTTTCGGGTGTGAAAAGCAATTTATAAGTCTTGGCCACAGTGTACAAAGGCAAGAGCACAAACGCCCGAATGCTTCCCCCCCAGCCGCTGCTCCCGAATGCTAGCGGAGCGCGCCATATTTCGATCCTCATGCAAGGGTAAACCTAGGTATGCGCGTCGCCATGGACTGCCTAGAATATGTTGCAATGCAACGCCAGGGCGACTTCCCGGCTCAAAGACCTCTTCATGCCTACTGCCACACCCACGACTTCTCAGGTTGCGACTCACCGCATCATCAAAAAATACCCGAACCGTCGGTTGTACGACACGGCAACGTCGACTTACATCACCTTGGCTGATATCCGGCAGATGGTGATGGCCAACGATCAGGTTCAGGTGCTGGATGTCAAGACCGGCGAAGATCTGACGCGCAGCATGCTTTTGCAGATCATCCTGGACGAGGAAGCCAGTGGCTCACCCATGTTTACCGTTCCCGTGCTGTCAAGCATGATTCGCTTCTACGGCCATGCGATGCAGGGTTTCATGGGCGGTTACCTCGAAAAGAACATGCAAGCACTGATTGAAATGCAAATGCGCATGGGTGAGACATCACAGGGGTGGTCGCCCGAGATGTGGACTCAGTTCATGAACCTGTCGTCGCCGCTCATGCCGGGCTTGATGAGTGCCAACCTGGAGCAGGGCAAAAGCCTGTTGACCCAGATGCAGGAGCAAATGGCCAAGCAGACCGAACAGATGCTGGGCAGTTTCGGCATCAAGCGCTGATGCTTGAAGTCTGTGTTGCCCTTGCATAAGCAGCCTACTCGCCGAATGCAGGGACAATAGGGGGATGAGCAACGTTGCCCCCACTACCAAAAATCCGCCCAAAGTGGGCTTCGTCAGTCTGGGTTGTCCCAAGGCGCTGACAGATTCCGAACTGATACTCACCCAGCTCAGCGCAGAGGGTTATCAGACCTCAAAGACTTTTGAGGGAGCTGATCTGGTCATTGTGAATACCTGTGGCTTCATAGACGACGCAGTCAAGGAGAGTCTGGACACCATCGGGGAGGCTCTTGCGGAAAACGGCCGCGTGATTGTGACGGGCTGTCTTGGGGCTAAAAGCGGCACAGATGGTGCCAATTTGGTTCGTCAGATGCATCCTAGCGTGTTGGCAGTTACGGGGCCCCACGCGACGCAAGAGGTGATGGATGCGGTGCATTTGAATTTGCCCAAGCCACATGACCCTTTCCTGGATCTGGTGCCCAACACGTTTGGTGCCGCTGGTGTAAAGCTCACACCACGTCATTACGCCTATTTGAAAATAAGCGAGGGTTGCAACCACCGTTGTACCTTTTGCATCATTCCATCGATGCGCGGAGATCTTGTGTCTCGGCCCATTGGCGATGTGCTCAAAGAAGCGCAGGCCTTGTTTGAGGGGGGGGTCAAGGAGCTTCTGGTGATCAGCCAGGACACCTCTGCTTATGGTGTCGATGTGAAGTACCGCACGGGCTTCTGGAACGGGAAGCCGGTCAAGACGCGTATGTTGGAGTTGGTACAGGCCTTGGGCGAGTTGGCGGAGCCTTTTGGTGCCTGGGTGCGACTGCACTATGTTTACCCTTACCCCAGTGTTGATGAAGTTCTGCCCTTAATGGCCAGCGGCCTTGTGCTGCCCTATCTGGATGTACCTCTACAGCACAGCCACCCGGACGTTTTGAGGCGTATGAAACGTCCGGCCAGTGGTGAGAGGAATCTGGAGCGCATACAGCAGTGGCGCGAAGTGTGTCCGCAGTTGGTGATTCGGAGCACGTTTATTGCGGGTTTTCCGGGCGAGACGGAAGCGGAGTTCG
>JBJOJH010000009.1:0-6463 GCA_046046715.1 Pseudomonadota bacterium
TACGGTGTTTTTGAGCAGGTCCACCGTCTTGGCGTAATCACCGCGGTTCACGGTGAAGCTGAAATCCGTCTTGCCGTCCTTGCTGAGGTTCTGGATGATGACATCGACTTCGATGTTGGCATCGGCAACTGCGCCCAAAATCTGATAAGCAATGCCTGGCTTGTCTGGGACACCCAGCACAGAAATCTTGGCCTCATCGCGGTTGAACGCAATGCCCGAAACGATGGCTTGTTCCATATTCTCGTCTTCCTCAAAGGTGATCAATGTGCCTGATGCGGCTTCTTCGTTGATGTCGATATCCCAGGGTGTAAAGCTGCTCAACACCCGCAGCGGCACTTTGAATTTGCCAGCAAATTCAACCGAACGAATCTGCAGAACCTTGGAGCCCATGGAGGCCATTTCCAGCATTTCTTCAAAGCAGACCGTGTGCAGACGGCGTGCCTCCGGTACAACACGTGGGTCGGTGGTGTAAACACCATCCACGTCGGTGTAGATGAGGCATTCTGCGGCCTTCATGGCGGCGGCAACCGCAACAGCAGAGGTATCGGAACCTCCACGACCCAGGGTCGTGATGTTGCCTTGGTCGTCTATGCCTTGAAAACCCGTGACGATGACCACCTTGCCTGCAGCCAGATCGGCACGCACGCGAGTGTCTTCAATGGATTCGATCCGGGCCTTGGTGTAGGCGCTGTTGGTACGAATGGGGACCTGCCAGCCCGCGTAGCTGACCGACTCCATGCCTTCAGCCTGCAGGGCGATCGCCAAAAGCGCACTGGAAGCCTGTTCGCCCGTGGCGGCGAGCATGTCGAGCTCCCGGCTGTAGTCGTCGGATGGCTTGGCCGGAGCAAGCTCCTTGGCCAAACCCAGCAAGCGATTGGTTTCGCCACTCATGGCGCTTGGAACCACCACCATTTGGTGGCCCGCACGTGCCCATTTGGCAACGCGCTTGGCGACGTTACGGATGCGCTCTGTTGAGCCCATCGACGTACCGCCATATTTGTGAACGATCAATGCCATTGCGATATTGGAAATTGAAAAATCGGAAAAAAAAAGACCTGACCTGACTGCAAAACGCATAAAAAAGGCCCTTGTACAGAGCCTGGTCCAGCCTCACAAATTGTACCAAGCCAGTTTTTCGCCCTCCCTTCGAACGAATCCCTGGCCCACCCTCAGGTGTATGCGATGTCCTCGCGTACGACAGGCGTCCAGCTGCCGAAGCAACTCCTGCAGCTGAGCTGCGCTTGGAATGACCGCATGATGACTTTTCAGCCAATAACGCAATGCATTTGAACGGCGCGCATGGGACAAGCCATGAAGGGCATCAATGCTCGGCGGCTGTCCGACCACCAGCAAGTCAAGCTGCGCGAGCTCGTTCAACAAGTCGCTACCTTGTGCGGCATGGGCAGCACTGCGTGCAAAGGTTTGGCGAAAGTGGGGAAATGTGGCCTCCAGCATCGGCAACAACTGATGCCTGATTCGGTTACGAGTGAAACGCACATCCTGATTGCTGGGATCTTCTACAAAGGCAATCGATTGCTCAGCCAGCCATCGACGAATTTCTGCGGCAGAAACAGCCAGCAGGGGCCTGGCGTAGGTTACGGCATCCTTCTGCCAACGGGCCGGCATGGCCGCAATGCCAGCCAAGCCAGCCCCACGACTCAGCGCGAGCAGCACCGTTTCAACCTGATCATCGGCATGCTGGGCAATGGCGATGGTCTTGATGGGCTCGAGCCCACCGTCGTTCCAGGCAGTAGGCATGGTTGCCTGGGCAAAAGCGGCGTAGCGTGCAGCCCGTGCCGCCGCCTCTGGACTCTCGCCGGGCGCGGAGGACGCATCTACATGCAAGACCAGCAGAGGAACACCCAGTTCAGCGCACACCTTGCGACAGTGCCGCTCGAAGTGATCAGCCGCAGCCTGCAGCCCATGATGAACGTGAATCGCCCTCACCTGCCTCGGCCACTTTTTGGCGCACGCCACCAGCAGTGCTGTTGAATCAGCTCCCCCACTAAAGCCCACGGCCAGTGGAAGAGCCGGGGCAAAGGCCTCCATGGCCCCATCCATCGACGGGCTCATGCAGGCCTTAACACCGACTATTTGCTGCCACGAGACTCAAGTTTGGTGTCGGAAAACCGCCCATAACTCTGCAAACGCTCATAGCGTCGGTCCAGAAGCTCCGCGGTTTTCAGATCCGCAACCTGACGATAGGCTTCGGCAAGTGCGCGTTTCAAATAAGCAGCCATCTGCTTTTGATCGCGGTGAGCACCACCCACTGGCTCGCTGACAATTTTGTCGACGATACCCAGAGCTTTAAGGCGGTGCGGGGTGATGCCCAAGGCGTCAGCAGCATCTTGGGCGCGATCTGCGGTCTTCCAGAGTATGGAAGCACAGCCCTCGGGGCTGATCACCGAGTAAATTGCGTACTGCAGCATGAGCAGTTGGTCGCACACCGAGATCGCCAGTGCACCTCCAGAGCCGCCCTCCCCGATGATCGTCGTGATGATCGGGACTTCCAGTTGAGCCATTTCGAAAATATTACGGCCGATGGCTTCTGACTGCCCCCGCTCCTCGGCGTCTATGCCGGGGTAAGCGCCAGGCGTATCGACAAAGGTGAACACCGGCAACTTGAATTTTTCTGCAGTTTTCATGAGCCGCAGGGCCTTGCGGTATCCCTCCGGTTTGCTCATGCCAAAGTTGCGCAGGCCACGTTCGCGGGTGTCGCGTCCCTTTTGTTGACCAATCACCATGCAGGGCGTGCCGTTAAAGCGCGCCAAGCCACCCACAATGCTCAGATCATCTGCGAAGTGGCGATCGCCATGGAGCTCCACGAAGTGGGTGAAGATGTCGCTGACGTAGTCCAGGGTGTAGGGCCGCTCTGGGTGACGAGCAATCTTGGTGATCTGCCAAGGGGTCAGGTCGCTGTAAATATCCTTGGTCAGCTGCTGACTCTTCTTGCTGAGCTGATCAATTTCACTAGAAATGTCAACTGCGGATTCGTTCTGGACATAACGAAGTTCTTCGATTTTCGATTCGAGGTCAGCGATGGGCTGCTCAAAATCAAGAAACGTTTTTTTAGCCAAGCGTTGCTCCTAGTCTTTAGTGGGCACAGGCGCGGGCCTGTGGCCATATCGTTCGTGTGCGAGGTCTGACGGCTCTGGTCAGACCGGGAATGGCCTCAGTACGCAACCGGCAGAGGGTCCAGCGAGCGCCAAATATACCAAGTCGCGACGCTACAAAACGGCGCCCAGGCCCCGGCCACCTCGCGCGCATCACTGCGGCTCACAGCCTCGCCCGAGAAGTAGCTCTGGCTGATTCCCTTGATCAGGCCGGCATCGTCTAGCGGCAGGACATTGGGGCGCAGCAGATGAAAAATCAAAAACATTTCCGCCGTCCACCGGCCCACGCCACGTATGGAGATCAGCTCATTCACGATGACTTCGTCATCCATGGACTGCCAATCGGCGACATGCAGGGAACCATTTTCAAAATGCAGCGCCAGGTCCACCAGGTATTCGACTTTGCGCGCGCTAAGTCCTGCAGCTCGCATGTCGTCGATCTTCAACTTCAGAACCTGAGAGGCGTGCAGGACATCACCCACACTAGCCATCTGTCGCCCCAGATCGCCAGCAGCATTCAGACCATGACCGCGGGCCATGCTGACAGCCTTGGCTTTTTGCGCCACGCCCATGAATCGATCCCAGACGGATTGGGCGGCCTTCACCGATATTTGCTGCCCGACGATGCTGCGCGCGAGTGTGGTGAACGCGTCGCCCCTGGTTTGCAGGCGCGCACTGCCAAATTGGGGAATCAGTCGCTTCAACACCCGGTCTTTGGCGATCAGGTGCTTGCACGCCTCTTCCCAATAGTCGGGAGTCACTTGGATCACTGACTGGCCTCCCAGGTCGTGCCACTGGGGGAGTCCTTCAACACCACGCCCTTTGCAAGCAGGTCTTTGCGAATTTGATCTGCAAGGGCAAAGTTCTTGGTGGCCTTGGCCTGCGCACGCTCCCGGATCAGGTCTTGAATCAGCTGCTCATCCATGCTGCTGCCTGAACGCAAAAAGTCATCGGGAGGCGCTTGCAACAGCCCCAGGCAGGCACCCAGGGCTTTCAACAACCCTGAAAGCTGGGCGGATCGGCTCCTGTTGACCTCCGAGGCCAGTTCAAACAGGACGGCAACAGCTTCGGGGGTGCCAAAGTCTTCGTCCATGGCCGACTTGAAACGGGCTGCGTGATCCTGCGTCCAATCGACGCAGACATCAAGCGGCGGAACCAGCTGCAAGGCGGTGTAAAGACGCTTCAGCGCATTGCGGGCATCGGCCAGATGGACGTCGCTGTAATTCAGGGCACTGCGGTAGTGAGTTCTGACCACAAAAAACCGGACGGTTTCTGGATCGAACTTGGCCAGGATTTCGCGGATAGTGAAAAAGTTACCCAGGGACTTGGACATTTTTTCGTTGTCCACACGCACAAACCCGTTGTGCATCCAGGTTTGGGCGAGAGGCAAGCCGGTAGCGCCTTCACTTTGAGCAATTTCATTTTCGTGGTGCGGGAACTGAAGGTCCGCACCACCGCCATGTATGTCAAAGGTGTTGCCCAGCATCTGGCAGGCCATGGCAGAACACTCGATATGCCAACCTGGCCGGCCGACACCAAACTCACTCGCCCACTTGGCCTGCTCAGGCTCCTCAGCCTTGGCTGCCTTCCAGAGGACGAAGTCCAGCGGATCTTCCTTGCCGTCTGCTACTGCAACGCGTTCTCCAGCCCGCAATTCATCAACAGACTTGCCGCTGAGCTTTCCGTACCCTTCAAATTTGCGAACAGCAAAGTTGACGTCCCCGTTGGTCGAGCGGTAGGCCAAGCCATTTTTCTCGAGACTGGAAATCAGCGTGAGCATCTGCGGGACGTATTCGGTGGCGCGTGGCTCGTAGGTTGGGCGTTCCACACCCAGCGCGTCGGCATCCACATGCAGGGCTTCGACCATGCGATCTGTCAGCTCTCGAATCGTCTCGCCATTGTCAAGTGCACGCTTGATGATCTTGTCATCGATGTCGGTGACATTGCGTACGTAGGTAACCCGCAAACCACTGGCCTTGAGCCAGCGCTGAACCAAGTCAAAAGCGATCATGGCGCGCGCATGCCCCAGGTGGCACAGGTCGTAAACAGTCATTCCGCACACATACATGCGCACGTGGCCCGGCTCTATCGGGAAAAACGGCTGTAGATCACGCGACAGCGTGTTGAAGATGCGCAAACTCATGAAAAATTCAGAACCGAACGAAGAGAAGTGGGTCGCTCCAGCCGAAGGGGCAAACGAGGGCGTGGATGGCAATTCCAGGGTGCCCCGACAGCCCCCCGGGCTACAATCGAATCAGTATAAAGCCCCCCACCAGCAGGGTTCTTGGTCGCCAATTTTTTTGAATTGCCATGCACGACACCCCCACCCAGACCTCATCTTTCTGCTTATGGAATGGCCGCGCCTTGATAGCCGTGGCGGCGCTCTTCGGCACCGCTGTGTGGGCTGATGACTACGATGACGCCCTGGGGCTGATGCGTGCCGGCAAGTATGCGGAAAGCTTGGCCAAAGCGGACGCAGTGCTTGCGAGCAAGCCGAAAGATGCGCAGATGCAATTCATCAAGGGATCGATTTTGCAAGCGTCCGGGCAACAAATCGAGGCACTCGCAATCTTCAGCAAACTGACAGAGGACTACCCGGAGTTGGCGGAGCCGTACAACAACATGGCTGTTGTGCTGGCGGCCCAGAATCAGTTCGAAAAAGCTCGCATTGCGCTTGAAATGGCGATCAGAAACAAACCTGACTACGCAACGGCCTACGAAAACCTGGGCGATGTGTATGCCAAACTGGCTGCTCAGGCTTACGTCAAGGCAGTTCAGCTCGATCCGGCGGCAAGCAGCATCAAACCCAAGCAGGTTCTCCTCAATGATGTCTTCAAGCTATCCGCCAACGCTGCAAAAAAATCCGGTAAATAAGGCCTCGTCATGAACTTCTCGTTCTTCAAGCGAAGTATTGCGCTGCTTCTGGCCCTTGGCATGTCCTTGGCCTTTGCCCAAACAGCACCACAGGTTAAGTTCAGCACCAGTGTGGGTGACTTTGTCGTGGAGGTATACCCAGACAAAGCGCCGCAGACCGTGGAAAATTTTCTGCAATACGTCAAGGACAAGCACTATGACGGCACGATCTTCCATCGAGTGATTAGTAACTTCATGGTGCAAGGTGGCGGCTTCGATGCTAAGTATGCTGAAAAGAAAACACGTCCGCCGGTGCCCCATGAGGGACGCGAGGCGCTCGCCAAGGGCGGACCACGTAACGTGGTGGGTACCCTGGCCATGGCACGCACGAATGACCCGCAATCTGCGACCGCACAGTTTTTCATCAATGTGAAAGACAACGACTTTCTGGATCCGATCATCATCCCTCCCGGGGACCCAGTTCCGAAATTCGAATA
>JBJOJH010000010.1:0-4235 GCA_046046715.1 Pseudomonadota bacterium
GCGGTGCACCACCCAGCGTGCGCTGGTGATCAGCCCGTCACAGCCTTCTTTCTGGATGCCGGGCAAACCGCTCAGGAACTTGTCGGTCACGTCCTTGCCCAAACCTTCCTTGCGGAAGGACTTGCCGGGAATGTCCAGACGCTCGGTGCGCTCCAGTGTCTTGCCGTCTGCGCTGTAGTAATTCAGGTCGAAACTGGCCAGTTCAGCATCATGGATCTTGCCCATGTTGTGTGCCACGCGCACCACCTCCAGCCATTTGGAATCGGGCGTGACCATGCGCCAGGAGGCCAGGTTGTCTAGAGCGGTGCCCCACAGAACCGCTTTCTTGCCGCCGGCATTCATGGCGACATTGCCGCCGACGCAAGAAGCTTCTGCCGAGGTGGGATCCACCGCAAACACGTAGCCACCACGCTCAGCCGCGTCGGCCACCCGCTGGGTCACGACGCCTGCCTCGGTCCAGATCGTGGCCACAGGACGATCCATGCCCGGCAGGGTCATCATCTCGACCTCGGTCATGGACTCCAGTTTTTCGGTGTTGATGACCGCACTCTTCCAGGTCAGGGGCACAGCACCTCCGGTGTAGCCGGTACCGCCCCCACGCGGGATGATGGTCAGACCCAACTCGATACAGCCCTTGACCAGACCCGCCATCTCGGCCTCGGTATCCGGCGTCAGCACCACAAAGGGATATTCCACGCGCCAGTCGGTGGCGTCCGTCACATGGGCTACGCGGCTCAGGCCGTCAAACTTGATGTTGTCGCGGGCAGTTAGGCGACCCAAGGCACGCTGGGTGTTGCGGCGCAGTGCAGCCATCTCGACAAATGCGGCATCAAATGCCTGTACCGCCTGGCGCGCCATGGCCGTGAGTTCTGCCACCAGGGCATCACGGTCGGCGTCAGCCTGAGGTGTACGACGCTTTTCAATCTCTGCCAGGCGGTGACGCAGCGCATCCACCAGCTGGCTGCGGCGCTTGGGGTTATCCAGCAGGTCATCCTGCAAGTAGGGATTGCGCTGCACCACCCAGATATCGCCCAGCACCTCGTACAACATGCGCGCGGACCGCCCGGTTCGGCGCTCGTCGCGCAGGCGATTAAGCACCTCCCAGGCGCGGGCGCCCAACAAGCGAATGACGATTTCGCGGTCAGAAAACGAGGTGTAGTTGTAGGGAATTTCGCGGATGCGCTCTTGCGCATGCGCGGTGTCGCCGGCAGGTGCCAGAAGGAAATTGTGCGGGGTCGGTGCGTTCATGTGTTCTGAGGTGTCAGCCAGAACGCTGCAGACAGTACACAGCGACTGGCCTGAGATGTTACCGCAGCGCAGCAATCACGCACTGCGCCCATGGGCACCCAGGCGAAGACCCGCACAATGCCACCATGACCACACAACCCTGGCCCTACCCCTTCTGGATTGCACACCGTGGCGCAGGACAGCTGGCCCCGGAAAACACCCTGAGCGCCTTCAAGCTGGGCGCAAGCTATGGCTATCGGATGTTTGAATGCGACGTCAAACTCAGTGCCGACGGGGTGCCATTCCTGATGCACGACACCACCCTGACCCGCACCACCAACGCGGCCCAGGTGCTGGGTGAAAACGTGAGTACGGTCGGCGGCGACCATGCTTGGTCCGTCCTGGCCCGGTTGGACGCCGGCGCGTGGCACAGCGCAGCCCATCACGGTGAGCCATTGGCCTTGCTGGAAGACATTGCACGTTATTGCCTGAAACACCAACTGGCCGTGAATCTTGAAATCAAGCCCACACCGGGAGCCGAGCATCACACCGGCGAGGTGGTGGCCCGCATCAGCCAGCGCCTTTGGCAAGACTCAAATCCGCATTTGGCCCCGCCACCGCTGCTGAGTTCTTTTGAACCTGCCTCCCTACAAGCAGCTAAAGCTGCAGTACCCCAGTTGCCACGCGCCCTGCTACTAGATGAACTTTGGACCGGCTGGCAGGAAGTGGCGCATGGACTGGACCTGGCTGCGCTGGTGCTCCGCCACACCCTGTGGGACGAAACGCTGGTCCAGCTGGCCCGGTCTGCCGGGTGGCGTTGCCTGAGTTACACCGTCAACACCATCGAAGATGTCAATAGGCTGAGGAAGCTAGGTACCGACGGCATCATCACCGACCGTGTGGACCTCTTCCCACCGGAACTATCGCCGAATTGACCGGCTCATCAGCAGCTGACTGGTCGCACTTGCCACGACCAAGGCTGCATAGCTCAACATCTTGGCATCGCGCCCCAGTAGCCACAGGCCCGTCAACAAAACCAGGCTACCCACTGCGCCAAGGATGGCGACCTGCTTAAACCAGGGCAGCGCAGCAGCAGGAGCCCCAAAAACCCAGCGGGCTGCCCACGGCAGGAGCACAGCGAGGCCGAATGCTGGCGCCACAAAATTAAGCAGGTGCAACAAAAAATCCAGGGGGCCCATGGCATTCGCATCTTTGAGGGTGAGGGAACAGCCAGCAAATTTTATAATTCGCAAATGGCAGTCTGGGCCCTAGGCATCAATCATCACACCGCACCACTCGACTTGCGTGGTCGGTTCGCCTTTGCTCTGCCGCAAATCGAGCCCACTCTGCACAGCTTGCGCGAGAGTCTGGCCAGCCCGGAGGCGGCCATCATCTCTACCTGCAACCGCACAGAAATTTATTGCGCGGGGGATCAACAGGCCCTGGACCACACCTTGGACTGGCTGGCTCAGTCTGGTGGCGTGTCCGCAGCCCAACTGCGCTCGCATGTCTACACCCTGGAGGACGGTTGGGTAGCGCGCCATGCCTTCCGTGTCGCCAGTGGCCTGGACTCCATGGTGCTGGGCGAACCCCAGATCCTGGGCCAAATGAAGGACGCCGTGCGTGCCGCCAATGACGCCGGCGCCTTGGGCACCACGCTCAACCAGTTGTTTCAGCGCTCTTTTGCCGTGGCAAAGGAGGTCCGCAGTTCGACCGAGATTGGCGCCCATTCAATCAGCATGGCGGCTGCAGCAGTTCGGCTGGCGGGTCAGCTCTTCGAGGATCTGGGACAAATCAAACTCTTGTTTGTGGGCGCAGGCGAGATGATCGAGCTGGCCGCTACACACTTTGCAGCCCGCAACCCGAAGGGCATGGCGATTGCCAATCGCACGCTGGAGCGCGGTGAAAAACTGGCCAGCCGCTTTGGTGCCGAAGTCATGCGCCTGGCGGACCTGCCGGAACGCTTGCACGAATTTGATGCGGTCATCAGCTGCACCGCAAGTACCTTGCCCATCATTGGCCTGGGTGCCGTGGAACGCGCCCTGAAAGCCCGCCGTCGCCGGCCTATGTTCATGGTGGATTTGGCCGTGCCGCGCGACATCGAGCCTGAAGTCAAAGCACTCGATGACATCTACCTGTACACCGTTGACGATCTGGCCAAAGTCGTGCAAACAGGTCAGGCCAACCGGCAAGCCGCTGTGGCCCAAGCCGAGGCCATCATTGATGCTGGTGTCCAAAGTTTCATGCACTGGATGGACCAGCGTGGTGCTGTACCGTTGATTCAGCAACTCAACGCCCAGGCCGACGAATGGCGTACTGCTGAGTTGACCCGCGCACGGCGCCTGCTGGCTAAGGGTGAGGATGTCGATGCGGTGCTGGAAGCCCTGTCCAAAGGCTTGACCCAAAAAATGCTGCACGGCGCCATGGCCGAGCTGCGAAATGCCGATGCGGCTGCTCGAGAGCGCGCCAGCACCTCCATTCAGCACTTTTTCTTGCGCGGCGAGCGTTAGCGGCCTTTCACAGGCTCAGCCTGGCCCCACAAGAGCCGGGCAAATACTAGGTTGGTTCGGCCGGACCAACACCTCGCCCCTGCCAACGGCATCCAGCACCCCAGACCATGAAACCCTTTCTCCGTCACCGCCTCGAACGATTTGCTGCCCGCCTGGGAGAGCTGGAGTTTTTGCTGTCGCGTGAAGACATCATGGCGGACATGAGCCAATTCCTGGCGCTGTCGCGCGAGCACTCCGAAGTCACGCAAATCGCAGGCCGCTACCTGCGCTACCAGCAACGCGAAGCCGATCTGAGCTCGGCCCGGGACATGTTGACAGACCCTGACATGGCCGATATGGCGCAAGAGGAAATCGACAGTGCGCAAGCGGAATTGGTCCAACTGGAAGATGAACTGCAGCGCCTGCTCCTGCCCAAGGACCCGGACGATGGCCGAAACGCGTTTCTGGAAATTCGCGCCGGCACCGGAGGCGATGAATCTGCCCTGTTCGCAGGTGACC
>JBJOJH010000011.1:0-4634 GCA_046046715.1 Pseudomonadota bacterium
ACTCAGAGCCAGCGCGGTTTTCACATCGCCCTGCAATTGCGCCAGAGACTGACCCGGCAGGGCGTACATCAGGTCCAGGTTGAAAGTGTCAAAAGCCTGTGCGGCCTCTTCAACCGCCGCCAGTGCCTGTGCCCGGTTATGTACGCGGCCCAGCGCCTGCAGGTGCGCATCATTGAAACTCTGCACCCCCACCGACAGGCGAGTCACACCTGCAGCGCGATAGGCCCGAAATCGGTCTTTTTCAAATGTGCCGGGGTTGGCCTCGAGGGTGATCTCGCAGTCGGCATCCAGCCGCAGTCGGGCCCGCACATCGCTGAGCAAGCGGTCGATGGCCTCGGGCGAAAACAGGCTAGGCGTTCCGCCGCCCAGGAAGATGCTGTGGATGGGTCGCCCCCAGATCAGGGGCAAAGCAGCCTCCAGGTCGGCGATCAAAGCCTGGATGTAAGCCTGCTCTGGGAAGGCGCCCGCAACGGCCTCGTTCGAATTGAAGTCGCAGTACGGGCACTTCTTCAGGCACCACGGCAGGTGGATGTAGAGGGACAACGGGGGCAAGGCCGATAGCTGCAACGTGCCGGGGCGCATGTAATGCTGCGGGTCGGCCGGACGGCCGTCGTGCGCAGCTGACAAGGGTGCGTCGCCCGCGCCAGCAGGAATAATTGGGATCTGACCCCCATTTTTCGTCATGAGGCCAGCCAGCTCTCGCGCATGAGCGCAACCATGGCGCGTGCGGCCCGGCCTCGGTGGCTGTGGGCGTTTTTGACCTCGGTGGGCAGCTGGGCAAAGGTCTGACCAAACTCGGGAATCCACATCACTGGGTCGAAGCCAAAGCCGTTGGTGCCCATGCGCTCCCGGGCAATGTCGCCCACCACACGGCCCACGGCAATCAAAGGTTCGGGGTCTTGCGGGCTGCGCACCGCCACCAGGGTACTGACCATGGCGGCGCGACGGTGATTGATGTGGCGCATCTGATCCAGCAGCGCCGTGACGTTTTCGTCATCGCCTTTGGGCAGGCCGAACTGGGTCGCGTAGTAAGCGGTGTCTACGCCCGGCAATCCACCAAAGGCATCGACGCACAGACCCGCGTCATCGGCCACGGCTGGCAGGCCGCTGAACTGAGCTGCGTGACGGGCCTTGGCCAGGGCGTTTTCAACAAACGTCCGAAAAGGCTCCTCTGCCTCTGGAATGCCCAGCTCGCCCTGCGTCACCAGTTGCAGCCCCAGAGGCGCAAACAGGACCTGCAGCTCCGCCAGCTTGCCTTTGTTGTTGGAGGCCAGAACGATTTGTTTCATGATGGCGCTCAGGCAGACAGGGCCCGCTGTTGCAGATCCATCAATTCCAGAATGCCTTTTTCGGCCAGCGCCAGCATGGTGTCCATCTCGGCGCGCGAAAACGCCACGCCCTCGGCGGTGCCCTGCACTTCCACAAAACGGCCGGTACCGGTCATGACCACATTCATGTCGGTGTCGCAGGTGGAGTCTTCGGTGTATTCCAGATCCAGCAAGGGTGTGCCTTGCACCACGCCGACAGAAATAGCAGCCACGGGGGCCACGATGGGCGAGGCGTTGAGCTTGCCTATTTTGATCAGGTGGTTAACAGCGTCCTGCGCCGCAACAAAGGCACCGGTGATGCTGGCAGTGCGGGTGCCGCCGTCAGCCTGAAGCACATCGCAGTCGATCTGGATGGTGCGTTCGCCCAGGGCTTTGAGGTCGAACACGGCGCGCATGGAGCGGCCAATGAGACGCTGAATCTCCTGGGTACGACCACTTTGCTTGCCTCGCGCAGCCTCGCGGTCGCTACGGGTGTGGGTGGCACGCGGCAGCATGCCGTACTCGGCTGTCACCCAGCCTTCGCCACTGCCCTTTTTGTGGCCGGGCACTTTTTCCTCGACTGAAGCAGTGCACAGGACACGGGTGTCACCGAACTCGATCAGCACGGAACCCTCTGCATGGCGGGTGTAGCCACGGGTGATGCGTACCGGGCGCAGTTGGTCGGGTGCACGGGCACCGCTTCGAACATAGTCAGTCATCAGCAAATCCTTATCAGACAGGACAGGCGCAAGCGCCAGGTTTCAACGTCAGGTTTTGTGGGCACCGCGGCGGATGGCCTCATTGATCTCTTGTACCGATCGGTCTATGGCGGCGTCATCCAATGGGACTGGGGCGACAAACTCCAGGTTGGGCCCATCACTCAAAAAGGTGGAAGCAAAGGCCTCGGGTCGCAAGGTATTGGCATAGCCTACGCCGCCATCAACCGCGCTGTCGGGGGCGTGCCACTGTACGGCCAGTACCGTGACGTTGTCACAGTTCGGGCCACCCTGGTCCAGTGCGGCACCCACCAGATCAGGCACGGCCTCATGCAGAGGTTTGCTGTGCAGGCAATCCAGGATCAGGGCCTCCTCCAGGTTGTCCCAGAGGCCATCGGAGCACAACAAAATCTGGTCATCCGGATGCAGACCAAACGGTCCGACCAAATCAAACTCGGGCAACAGGCTGGACCCCAGACAGGTGTAAAGCACATGGCGCCCGGCGTTGGCGGCAGGGCTACCAGGAAGGCCTATGCGCTGTTCACTGTAAGAATGATCTCGGGTGCGCACTTGCAAAGCGCCATCGCGCACCAGGTAAAAGCGGGAGTCGCCGCAGTGGATCCAGCTCACCTGCCCATCATGCAACAGGGCCGCAACCAGTGTGGTGCGTGGCGTATCTTTCATACCCTGATCCTGGGCGTAGCTCAAAATTTTTTGATGCGCAGCCATCAAGGCAGTCTTCAAAAATGCAGGGCCGTCCAGTGCCGATACGCCACCCTGCTCCTGATAAAGGGACGCCATGGCTTGAAGGGCGAGCCGAGCAGCCACCTCACCATCGGGGTGCCCGCCCATGCCATCGGCCAGCAAGAACAAGGCCGAGTCGCGGGTGTAGCAATACCCCATCCGGTCCTCGTTTTTGTCGCGCCCACCTTGGCGGCTGAGCTGAAAAACGGAGAACTTCATTTGCCCTTGTCAGGCTGCCCAGTGATCGACTTGCCCGCCTTGACCGCCTCTTCCGCAACATTTTCAAATTGCATGCGGATTTTTTCGGTGACGGACATGCGGGTGTAGCGCCGCTCGACCTCGCGATTGAGCTCTTTTTGCAAAGCAAAAACCGATTGTGGCCTCGACTGGGGGTCCAAAGCCATGCACCACTCCACCACCTGGATCAGGCTGTCAGAGTAAACACCGCGCAATTTGGCGAGCGAAGCAACCATCCGATCCTTGTCATTGCGCTGCGTGGCTTCTGTGGGCGGATAGCCCTGCATGCATGCAAACATGCATGCACCCACCGCATACAAGTCGGTCCACGGCCCCATGCTGGTATCGCGCCGGTACATCTCGGGTGCAGCAAAGCCCGGTGTGTACATAGGTCGCACGAAATTACTCTCCTTGGTCAGCACCTCGCGCGCGGCACCAAAATCAATCAAAACAGCTTTGTCATCCTCGGTGATGAAGATGTTGGCGGGCTTGATGTCCAGGTGCAGCATCTTGTGCTGGTGCACGATGCGCAAGCCCCGCAATATCTCGTCAAACAAGGAACGGATGGTGGACTCGCGAAAGACCTTGGCCTGGCTCAGGTCGCGTGCAGTGATGATGAAGTCCTGCAGGGACGCGCCCTCCAGATAATTCATCACCATGTAAACAGTTTCGTTTTCCCGAAAGAAGTTCAGCACGCTCACCACTGACGGGTGAGAGATCTGTGCCAGCGCGCGCCCTTCTTCAAAAAAGCTCTTCAGTCCCAACCGGTACAGCGACAGCTTTTCTGGCGTCACGTTGGGGACTCGTTCGCCACTGGTCCGAGTCGTAAGGGCGGCAGGCAAGTATTCCTTGATGGCCACTTGCTCACCTTGTTCGTCCATCGCCAGATACACCACGCCGAAGCCACCCGCAGCGACCTTGCGCACCACGCGGTAGCCGCCGACCAAGGTGTCAGGCAACAAGGGCGCGGGCTTGACCTTCGACATAAATTGGGGGGAGTTAGCGTCTGAACAGACTGAACCGGGTTATTCTCTGAGGCTTTCAACGTTACGAGTCGAACAGCCGATGCCAGTTTACAGCATGACTGGGTATGCCAGTGCTCAGCACTCCGCTGCCGTTTCCAGTACGGATACGGACGCAAAACCCACTTCTCCCATGTTGCTTGGACTGGAGATACGCGCGGTCAACAGCCGGTTTCTGGACCTGACGTTTCGCTTGCCTGAGGATCTGCGTCAATTTGAGCCTGCTCTGCGTGAACTGCTCAACGCACGGCTCAAGCGTGGCAAGGTGGAAGTTCGTGCGGCGCTGGAAGCTGGCAACACAGGCACCATCAGCGACCCCAGCACCCGTTTGCTACAGCGCCTCAACGCCGTTCAAGACAACGTGCGCGCCTGGCTACCCGAGGCCCGCCCTTTGAGCGTGGCGGACGTGTTACGGCTGTCGATGTCAGAACAAGGCCCCAGCCGTGACTGGAGCAAGGCTCTGATGCCCCTGGCTGAGCGGGTGCTGAAAGACCTGCTCGCCGCTCGCCAGCGTGAGGGCGCGCGTCTGGCGACCATGTTGCTGCAGCACATCGAACAATTGCGCGCCTTGGCTGCGCAGGCGGCGCCCATGGTGCCCAAGCTGGTCG
>JBJOJH010000012.1:0-3030 GCA_046046715.1 Pseudomonadota bacterium
ATTTAAGAGCCGAGAACAAGTCGGTCCAGGGCACAGTGCCTTGCCCCAGGGTGGCCCAGCCGTCTTCGGCCACGGCCGTGCCGCAGGGGGCGATGTCTTTGGCATGCACGGCGACCAGGCGGTCGGCAAAACGCTGCGTCCACATCCAGGGGTCGGCACCGGCACGGCAGGTCCAGCCCAGGTCGGCTTCCCAGGCCAGCTGCTCGGGCGTTGTGGCGCTAAAGAGCCAGTCCAGCGCCGTGCGGCCCTCGTAGCTCAGGTACTCCCAGTCGTGGTTGTGATACGCGAGGCGGATGCCGTGCTGGTTCAGGATGTCGCCCATGACAGCCAAACGAGCCCCCAGTGCACGCCATCCTGCGGCAGTGGCGGGACGCTCACCCATGGGCTCCCAGGGCATGATGATCAAGGGGCAGCCCGTCAGTTGGCAGGCTTTGATCAGCATGGGCAGGTCGCTTTCCATCAGGGCCAGACCCGCGTGCATGGAAGATACCTTCAAGCCATGGCTGCTCACCTTGGCGGCAAAGTCCTCGGGGCTGAGGTCGTGAGTGGCGACGGACTCAATCCATTCAAAGCCGGCCTTGCGTGCCAGCGTCAACTGGGTGTCCAGGTCACCCGCTTCACGGATGGAATAAATCTGCACAGAGATTTTCATACTCGTACTTTCAAGGTTCAAAACAGTTTGCCGTCCATGGGCGTCGGGCGCTCACACGTGGTGGTCAGGCGCTGGGCCTTGCCGGCGCGGGCGGCGTCCAGCGATTTCTCCATCACTTCCAGCACATGCAGTGCCATCGACTCGTTGCAGCGGTGGGGCCGGCCGGACTGGATAGCTTGTGCCATGTCGATCAGACCGATGCCGCGCGAATTGGTGGTGTAAGGACGCTTGTCGATCACCCGGGTCCACTTGCCCTCCTGGTGTGCAGTCTTGACGATGCCGCCAAACTGGTTGGGGTCGTGGCACAGGATGCTGCCGTTGTCACCGTAAAGCTCTATAGGGTTGTGGCCGTGCTTCCAGATGTCGAAGCTGACCGTCATCACGATGTGGGCGCCGCTGGCAAAGCTCAGGTGGCTGACGACATGGGTGGGCACATCCACCTGTATGGTTTTGCCGGCGTTGTCGCCAAACGGGATTACGCGGGTGGTGTTGGTGGTGTGGGCACTGCCGCTCACGCTGGCCACGGGGCCAAGGTGATGCACCAGGTGCGTGAGGTAGTACACCGCCATGTCGAACATGGGGCCCGCACCGTGCTGATAAAAGAACGCCGGGTTGGGGTGCCAGTGATCGGGGCCGTGGCTCATGAAGTGGGCCGTGCCGTGCCGGATGGTACCCACGACATTGGCATCAATCAGCGCCCGGGTGGTTTGGGCTGCTGCACCCAGCACCGTGTCGGGGGCGCAGCCTATACGCAGTTTTTTACGCTTGGCCAGGGCCACCAGTTCTTTGCCCTGGGCAAAGCTGGCCGCCAGTGGCTTTTCTGTGAAGAAATGCTTGCCCGCATCCAGCACTTTCATGCCGGTTTCGTGGTGGGCCAGCGGTGGGGTCAGGTTCAGGATGATCTCGGCATCGGTCGCTAGCAGTTCATGCACTGACATGGCCGGCAGTCCTGCTTCCTTGGCCCGGGCCAAGGAAGCCTTGGGCAAGGCGTCGGCCAGGCCCACGATGCGAAATTGCTTGCTGCGCTTGAGGGTGCGCAAATAGGCCGGGAAGATGTTGCCGGCACCGATGATGCCCAGAGCGACGGTCATGGTGTGTGCTTTCGTGCGGTTGGTGGGTCTATGAAATGCGTGGCCTCAGGCCACTGTCTGCTTCGCAATGGTTTGGCGCAAAAACTCGTAAGAGGTCTTGGGCGTGCGCTTCTGGGTGGCGTAGTCCACATGCACGATCCCAAAGCGCTTGCTGTAGCCAAAGGACCACTCGTAGTTGTCTAGCAGCGACCACACCAGGTAGCCCTTGAGGTTCACGCCCTCGGCAACGGCTTCGCTGGCCACGGTGAGGTACTGGCGCAGGTAGTCCACACGAGCTGGGTCATCGCATTGGCCGCCCACTAGAACGTCAGCGCTGGCGCAGCCGTTCTCTGTGACGTACAGCTCGGGGTTGCCAAACTCGTCGCGCATTTGCAGCAGCACTTCCTTGAAGGCCGACGGGGCAATTTCCCAGCCCATGTCCGTCACGGGTGAGCCCTCGGGTGGTCCCACCAGCTCGACGCCGAACAGCGCCTCAGAATTGGCTTTGACGTAGTTGTAGCTGTAGTGGTTAAAGCCCAGCCAGTCCAGTGGCTGGCAGATGGTTTGCAGGTCACCGGCTTGCACGGCACCGCTCTTTTGGTCCAGCCACTCGGCCAGTTGTGCCGGGTATTCACCCTTGATCAGCACATCACGAAAGCCCCGATTCCACAGCACGTCCATGTCCTTTGCAGCCTGTGCGTCAGCCGCGCTGGCCGTGGCCGGCTTGATGGGGTGCAGGTTGGGGATGATGCCGTACTTGATCTGAGGCGCAATGGCGCGCATGGCCGCCACCGAAGCACCGTGCGCCATGTTGATGTGGTGGATGGCACGCAGCGCGGCGCGTTCGTCGGTCAGGCCCGGTGCGTGACGGCCCAGCATATAGCCAATCAGCGAAAAGATGTTGGGCTCGTTGAAGGTGCAGATGCGCGGCACGCGGTCGCCCAGGGCGCGGGTCATGATTTCGGCGTACTCGGTGAACCAGCCCACAATGTCGCGGTTGGCCCAACCACCTTTGTCCTGCAGGGCTTGGGGCAGATCCCAGTGATAGAGGCACAGCCAGGGCTCCATGCCCGCCTCCAAGGTGGCATCGACCACGCGGTCGTAGAAAGCCAGGCCCTTGGGATTGGCGGGGCCGGTGCCCTCGGCCTGGATGCGGGGCCAGGCGCTGGAGAAGCGGTATACCTTTGCGCCCAGGTTTTTGAGTAGGGCAATGTCTTCCGGGTAGCGGTGATAGTGGTCGCAGGCCACGCTGCCGTTGTCGCGGTTGAACACCTTACCAGGGGTGGCGGCAAAGGTGTCCCAGATACT
>JBJOJH010000013.1:0-18012 GCA_046046715.1 Pseudomonadota bacterium
TGGCCGATGAGGCGCGGCGAGCCGTCAAAGTTCACGACCCGATTGCATTCGGTGCGGCCCATCAGCTCGTGGGCATCGCGTTTGGACGTGCCTTCCACCAGAATTCGCTGCACGGTGCCCAGTCGGCTCTCGCTAATCCGGGCAATGCTGCCATTGATGACGCTCTGCAGGTGCTGCAGGCGACGCAGTTTGACCTCGTGCGGCGTGTCGTCGGGCAGGTTGGCTGCGGGCGTGCCAGGGCGCGGGCTGAAGATGAAGCTGAAGGAGTTATCGAAACCAACGTCGTCGATCAACTTCATCATCTTGTTGAAGTCGTCTTCGGTCTCACCCGGGAAACCCACGATGAAGTCACTGCTAAAAGCCATCTCAGGCCGGATGGAGCGCAGTTTGCGGATCGTGGATTTGTATTCCATGGCCGTGTAGCTCCGCTTCATCGCCATCAGGATGCGGTCGGAACCGTGCTGTACCGGCAGGTGCAAATGGCTAACCAGCTGGGGTAATTTGTCGTAGGCCGCGATCAAGGCGGGCGTGAACTCGTTGGGGTGGCTGGTGGTGTAGCGGATGCGCTCTATGCCGGGGATGTGAGCCACGAAATCAAGCAAAGTGGCGAAGTCAGCCAGCTCGCCCGTACTCGCGTCGCTGCTTGCCTTGACCATGGGAGCTCGGTAGGCATTCACGTTCTGTCCCAGAAGGTTTACCTCCTTGACCCCCTGGTCAGCCAGGCCCGCAATCTCGATCAGCACGTCCTCCAGGGGTCTCGACACTTCCTCGCCCCTCGTGTAAGGCACCACACAGTAGCTGCAATACTTGGAGCAGCCCTCCATGATGCTGACAAAGGCGGTGGCACCTTCAACGCGGGCGGGTGGTAGGTGGTCGAACTTTTCAATTTCCGGAAAACTGATGTCCACCTGTGATCGCCGTTCCTGGGCACGCTGACGCAGCATGTCGGGCAGGCGATGCAGTGTCTGCGGGCCGAAAACCACATCCACATAAGGCGCGCGCTCAATGATGGCTGCGCCTTCCTGGCTGGCGACACAGCCACCCACGCCGATCAGTACCCCCTTTTTCTTGAGGTGCTTGATTCGTCCCAGGTCAGAAAATACCTTTTCCTGGGCCTTTTCCCTGACGGAGCACGTGTTGAACAGCACCAGATCCGCCTCGTTGACATCCTGGGTTGGCTCGTAGCCCTCTGCGGCGGCCAATACATCGGCCATCTTGTCCGAGTCGTATTCGTTCATCTGACAGCCAAAGGTTTTGATAAAGACTTTTTTACTCATGATGTGTTTGTAGGTTTGTCGCCGGGTGTGCTGGGTACCGGCAGTACGAGGGATGAGCCACCTTGGGTTTGGCGGCGGGGCTGCAGTGCAGCGGTGGTCAGGGTTTGAAGACAGGCAGCTGGTCGAACGGTGTTCGACCGTCATCAACCTTGATGGTCTCGGTTCGCGTGCCCGGAATGAGCGTCCCGATGAGGGGTAAGCCGTCGCGGGGCACCTGTGCCTCGGCTTCGCTCAGTATCCAGATCTCGTGGATCAATCCGTTGGACTCACGGGTGTAGTTCACCAGTTGCTCCTTGCCCGCCAATGAGCCTGATAAAAGCAGCAGGTTGTTGTGGCCACGAATGCGTGCGCCTGGTGACAGCCGGGCCGGCTGGCCGTTGAGCGTCACATCAGGTGGTTGCGTGACCAGCAGGCGACCGCGCAGGGCCTCAGGCGGGAAGCTTCGTTGAGTGCCCTGAGCCTGGCTCAGGTTGCCTAGCCCCAAGCCAGTGACGCACGCCAGTATGCTCAGGAGTTGCCGAACAACGCGAAACAAAAAAGGAGCCAGGGGACGAGGTGTTTCCCCTGAGAGGTAGCAGCGATTCATGGTGTTTATCCAGAGGCTGTGGAAAGAGGTCTGTATGGCCGAGACCATCTAGTACGTGGCATGATTTTATCAAGCTCGCCAATAGACAAGGGTTTGAATGACCTGGGTTTTCTGTTGGCCAGGTGCTAGGATGCTTTGCCCATGCTGCAGGCACTGCCATGGGTTTAGACCTCGTATCAATCAGGAGACAAGATGGCTTCAAACAAGGTTTTGGTCGCACAGGGCGGAGGCCCGACGGCCGTCATCAATCAATCACTGGTGGGGGTGGCCCTGGAGGCCAGGCGTTTCCCGGGCATTGACCATGTCTATGGCGCTCGCCATGGCGTCCGTGGCATTGTGGACGAGGATTTTGTCCACCTGACTCAGGAGACCAGTCATAACCTTGAAATGGTAGGTAATACCCCTTCGTCAGCACTTGGGTCCACGCGGGACAAACCGGACGTCAAGTATTGCCAGGAGATTTTCAAAGTCCTCCAGGCGCACGACATAGGCTATTTTTTCTATATAGGCGGCAATGACTCTTCTGACACGGTTCGCATCGTGAGCGGGGAAGCGCAAAAGGCGGGCTATCCCTTGCGCTGCATACATATTCCTAAAACGATCGATAACGATCTGGTCGGTAACGATCACACGCCGGGTTTCCCCTCGGCGGCCAGGTTTGTGGCCCAAGCTTTTGCTGGAGCCAATCTCGATAACGCTGCTTTGCCTGGGGTATATCTGGCCGTGGTCATGGGGCGCCATGCCGGGTTTTTGACGGCCGCATCTGCTTTGGGTAAAAAATTTCCTGATGATGGTCCTCACCTGATCTATTTGCCCGAGCGCACCTTTGACACACAGCGGTTTCTGGCAGACGTCAAGTCCGTATACGACCGGCTGGGGCGTTGTGTGATTGCTGTTTCGGAGGGCATACACGACCAGACGGGCCAGCCCATCGCCGCCAAGTTGGCCAAGACCATGGAGCACGATGCCCATGGCAATGTGCAGTTGTCAGGCAGCGGCGCTCTCGCTGATTTGTTGTGCGATGAGATCAAGGCGAAGCTGGGTATCAAGCGCGTGCGAGGAGATACCTTTGGTTATTTGCAACGGTCCTTTTTAGGCTGTGTGTCAGATGTCGACCAAAGGGAGGCCAGAGAAGTGGGGGAAAAGGCGGTTCAATTTGCGATGTGGGGCTCACAAGATGGCTCGGTGGCCATCAAGCGAACCGGCTTTTACTCCGTGGACTATGAGTTAATGCCCCTGGAGCAGGTGGCAGGTAAAACCCGCGTGATGGAAGATGTTTTTATCAGTGACTCAGGAACCGATGTGACAGATGCGTTCAGGATGTATTTACGCCCCTTGTTGGGGTCGGGAATGCCTGACGCCTATCGTCTGCGGCCCAACGCGGTTGCAAAAATACTTCGGCCTTAGTCTGGGGATACTTGCACGCCTGTATGCGCTGGTTTGAGGTTAATCAAATCAGCTTGTTATCCGTGAATATAATCATAGCCAGGGATAACAGACAATTACATACCTGAAACTCATCATGACCACTCTTCAAGAACTTATTGCTCAAAAAGCCGCTATCGAACAGAAAATCGCTGAAACCCGTCAGCGTGAAATGACGGAAGCTGTCACCAAGGTACGTGCCATCGTGGCCGAATATGGCTTGACGGCCGACGATGTTTTCCCTAACGGCAAGGTTAAAACGAAGGGTAAATCTACTGGCAAAGTAGCCGCCAAGTACCGTGATCCCCTGTCGGGCAAGACTTGGACTGGCCGTGGCGTGGCGCCCAAGTGGATAGAGGGCAAGGACCGTAGCGCCTTCGCCATCGTTTAAGCATACCCAAGCAAAAGCGCCGGCCCCACCGGGCTGGCCTTGGATGGAGGTTTCCGTGATCGCGAATGAAGATTACGAGCTTGTAAACGCACGCTTTGCGCATATAGGTGCTCGTTTGCGTGAGACCTGGGGCAGCGGTGAATTGATTCCCTACATCGAAAACCTGCTCCATGACACCAGAAATGGCAAGCGCAAGGGCTTCCCGCTCGACATCGTCATGGCTTTGACCTCATTGCGTGACGCGCATCGAGAGGAATTCCCGCAGTTTTCCAGTGGCGTTCAGGATCTTTGGGCAGACAACTCCTGAACTTGGCGAAAGTCTGGCACAAATAAAGCCGGACAAGAAAAAACCCGCAGTGCGTATGCAGTGCGGGTTTTGTATTTTGGTGGTGATAGGTGGATTTGAACCACCGACATCAGCATTATGAATGCTGCGCTCTAACCAACTGAGCTATATCACCAAACAGGATGCATTATAGCCAAAAGTTTGAGCTTTTGGTCGGCTTGCCGCTCGGGCCGAGGCATGTGGGACAAGCAAGTGGGCGTCAGCAATGTTTGAACACAGGTGTGCGCTTGTTCACGAAAGCATCCATGCCTTCTTTCTGATCCGCTGTCGCAAACAGGGCGTGAAACATTCGGCGCTCGAACATCACGCCGTCAGCCAGGCTCCCCTCAAACGCTCGGTTGACTGATTCTTTGGCAGCCATGGCGGTGACTTGAGAGTAGCCGCTGATCATCAAAGCCGCCGCCAGGCATTCTTCCATTAGTTTTTCCAGAGGCACGACGCGGCTGACCAGGCCCGCACGTTCGGCTTCAGTTGCATCCATCATGCGCCCCGTCAACACCATGTCCATGGCCTTTGATTTGCCCACCGCTCGGGGTAGGCGCTGTGTTCCGCCAGCGCCCGGAATGATGCCCAGTTTGATTTCGGGTTGACCAAACTTGGCGTTGTCGGCAGCAATGATGAAGTCGCACATCATCGCCAATTCGCAGCCGCCACCCAGCGCAAAGCCGCTGACGGCAGCGATGACGGGCTTGCGTATGGCGCGGACGGCCTCCCAGTTGCGGGTGATGAAGTCGCTGCGATAAACATCGGCAAAGGTGCTTTGGGCCATGGCGCCGATATCCGCGCCAGCCGCAAAGGCTTTCTCGCTGCCAGTGACAATCATGCAGCCGATGGCTGGGTCTGCATCAAACGCTCGCAGGGCGGACACCAACTCGTCTATCACTTGATCGTTCAGCGCATTGAGTTGCTTGGGGCGGTTCAGGGTGATCACCCCCACCTTGTCTGCTTCTGTTCTTACCTGGATCAATTCGTAGCTCATAGCTTCTCCTGAAAAAATAGGGTGTTCACCCTCTAACCGGTTAACCACTGTTGGACGCGATCAGCCGATTGAATGGCCAGTCGCCAGTTCTGGGGTGCTTCGGGTAGGCTGAGGGACAATCGCAGCAAACGCTTGTCTCTGGCGACGATCGCCACCAAATGTTGTTGCTTGCCGGCGTACAAGGTCAGGTCTTCCAACTTGCTCAGTCGCCATGCCTGTGCGGTCTGAGAGTGTTTTTTGGATGGGATTTCGATGCCTATCCATTCGTCGCCAGCTGCCATGCCAGCTTGCTCGGCCGGACCACCCCTCAAGACGGTTTTGATGCGGATGCCAGCGTCTTCCTGAACTCTCAGGCCCAGCGCCTGTGCACGTGGAGCGGGTTCATATTGAATGTCGACACCCTGGGCCTGAAGCAAGTTCGCCAGCGGCAGTTCGTCAGTGCCATGGACCCAGGACTTCAATTCACGGGCGTAAGAGCGTCCGCCCAGAGCGTGCAGTATGTTCGCCAGGTCTGTTTGCGTCATGGGGCCTCCCTGGCATCGACGCCAAAGGCCGCGCATCACCTCATCCAGCGTGGTTTTGCCCTCGGTGCGCAGGGTCAGATCCAGGCACAGTGCCACCAGCGCGCCCTTGGTGTAGTAGCTGACTGTGGCATTGGGCGTGTTTTCGTCCTGACGGTAGTACTTGACCCAGGCATCAAAACTGGCCTCGGCCACCGACTGCACTGCCCGTCCTGGCGTCTGTTGCACCTGCTGGATCGTTTTGTTGAGCAGCTTCAGGTAAGCCGTGTCGTCTAGCAGACCTGCACGTCGCAATAGCAAGTCGTCGTAGTAGCTGGTGAAACCTTCAAAAAACCACAGAAGTTCCGTGTAGTTTTCCTGCTGGTAATTGAGTGGCGAGAACTCTGCCGGCCGCAGTCTCTTGACGTTCCAGGTGTGAAAGTACTCGTGGCTGATCAGACCCAGCAGCGTCGTATAGCCGTCGCCACGCTGGGTTTCGCCACGGCGTGGCAGGTCGCGCCGATTGCAGATCAATGCAGTGCTGTACTTGTGCTCCAGCCCTCCATAGCCATCATCGACAACGCTGAGCATGAAGACATAGCGGTCGATGACAGGCGCCTCTTTGCCATGCCAAAAATCGATGGCCGCTTCACAAATTTTGCGAGCGTCTTTGATCAGTTGCTTGCCGTCAAAAGAGTCTGCGGCACCCGCCACGACAAAGCGGTGGGGCACACCCCTGGCCACAAAGGACTCGCTCCAGAAAGCGCCCATTTCCACCGGGCTGTCGGCCAGCTCGTCGTAGTTTTCTGCGCCATAGTGACCGAAACCCTGCTTGTCAGTTTTGATGGGCCTGAGGGCAGTGGCCAACTGCCAACCCTTGCATTCTGTCGGTGCTTGCACCTCCAGCCCTTGCGGTTGATCCTCCTGTCCAAGCACACGTAGCAGCAGGCTGGTGGGGTTGAAGAAACCCCTGTTTGCATCCAGCCAAGCGGTGC
The DNA here is from genome assembly GCA_046046715.1 of Pseudomonadota bacterium. Taxonomy (GTDB): domain Bacteria; phylum Pseudomonadota; class Gammaproteobacteria; order Burkholderiales; family Burkholderiaceae_C; genus JBEEJZ01. The sequence goes on from JBJOJH010000013.1 coordinate 6,500, forward strand.
GTACCGACGCATCAAAGGCGTACACGGTGTAGCGCAGCGTCAGCGGGCGGCTGGGGTCACAAACGACATCCCAGGTGTGTTTGTCGGTGTGCGCCACCGGCAGTGGTCGCTTGCCCTGGCGGGCGCTGACCTGTTGCAGATGACGGGCAAATTCCCGGATCAGGTAGCTTCCTGGAATCCATGCGGGTAATTGCAGTCGCTGTATCGGTGCCGGTTTCGCTACCGTGAGCGTCACCTCAAACAGGTGTGCATGCCGATTGGCAACCGTAACCTTGTAGTGAACTGCTGCCCCGGTTTTCATTGCGGCTTGATCTTCGTCAGGTTTTCTTCGATCTGGCTGGCGTTGATGGCACCTGGCACGCGGGACCCGTCCGCAAAAATCAGGGTGGGGGTGCCCGTGATCTTGTATTTTTTGCCTAGTTCCACGTTGCGCACGATGGCGCTGGCGTCACAGCTGGAAGCTGCTGCAGCGGCGGCCTGGTCGCGCACCATCCAATCGGTCCAAGCTTTGGCACGGTCTTTGGCGCACCAGATGTTTTTGGATTTGTCAGCTGAGTCTTGGCTCAATATAGGGTACAAAAACATGTGGATGGTGATGTTGTCCACCTTTTGCAGGTCGCGCTCGAAGCGCTTGCAGTACCCACAGTTGGGGTCCTCAAACACCGCCAGTTTGCGTTTTCCGTTGCCTCGAACGATGGTGAAGGCGTCCTTGAGGGGCAGTGAGTCAAAGTTGACGGCGGTGAGTTTTTCCACTCTCTCTTCTGTCAGGTTGCGCCTTGCTTTGGTGTCGATCAGGTTACCCTGGATTAAAAAATTGCCCTCAGCATCGGTGTAGAAAATGTCCGTGCCGTTCACGCGAACCTCGAACAAACCCGGCATTGCCGTCTTGGTGATTTCGTCAATCGTTGGCAGCTTGGGCAGGCGCTCCACCAGGTTTTTGCGAAGTGTGGCTTCGTCGGCCTGCGCGCTGGCACCCAGCAACAGGGCGGCAGTGGCGATCAGTTTCAGAGCAGGGGGCATAATTTTCTGAGTGGTTGGAGCTCGAGTCGAGCGCTAGGAAGCATTGATGGCGCGCTGGGCCAGCCATGTCTTGAGAGGGCCGCTATGGTCGAAGCCATTGAGTCCCCAGTTGCGCAACTTGCGCCAGGCTTCACCTGGGCGGGCAAAGAGCTGCTGCAAACCATCTGTGCTTGCGCCCATGGCCAGCACCTCTGCTTTACGGGCACGCTCGTAGCGACGCAGCAGCAGTGGGTCGTCCACACGGCGCCAGTAATCCCGGTGGTGCAGGACGCGCGCCAGCTCTGTGACATCGGCTAAGCCCAAATTCAGCCCCTGGCCGGCGAGGGGGTGGACGGTGTGCGCGGCATCTCCCGCTAGGGCCCAGGCACCGTCTTCATTGCGTCCGGTCCAGCGTTGCGCCCGGGCCAATTGCAAAGGCCAGACCATGCGTTCACTGTTCAGGTCGAGGCTGCCATACGCACCATGGCTCGCCGCTTGGAGTTCAGCTATGAAGTCGTCCGTGGAGGCCAGTTTCAGTTGTTGCGCACGCTCCGGAGAGACAGACCAGACGATGGCCAGCTCTTCGCCCTGCGGGCCCCCTAGCGGCAAGCATCCCAATATCCCCTGTTCGGTGAACCATTGGCGAGCCACCTGCTGATGAGGGGCTGATGTGCGCACGCGCGCAGCCAAAGCGTGTTGCGGGTAGGCGGTGACATCAAACTCAACGCCATAGGCCAGGCGGCTGGCACTGGCGCGGCCTTCGCAAACAACTGTCAGCGTGGCAGCTTCGGGCGCATTGAGAATTTCTATTTGAGGCTGGTAGCTCAGCGCCTCAGTCAGTCGAGCCTCCAGCGCAGGCACATCCACGATCCAGGTTAGCGCCTCGACCCCTTGTGCGTGGGCGTCAAAACGCAATTCACCCCCGGCATCGCCTGCCACCTGCATTGCCAACACCGCCGTGGCCTGCTGTGGCTCCGGCCAACACCGCAACGACTCCAGGGTTGAGCGCGATGCATGGTTCAATGCGTACGCGCGGACGTCAGCAGGGGGCGCCAGCGTGGCGTTTGCTGGGTCGCAAACCAGCCCCACCCGAAGCCGCTCGCGAGCCAATAACAATGCAAGGGCGCGGCCAGTGATGCCCGCGCCACGAATGCAAACATCAAATGTTCGTGCCATGGCTGAATTGTAGGAGTCCAGGGCCGGGTGGCTAGCCGTGACCATCCCCACAGTTCGCGGGGTCTCAGACCCTTTTCAGCATGCGATAGACGTCGACGGAAATCTTCACATCTTCTGTCGCAACCGGGTTTTGAACGGCGAAGGCTGCCAGTTCGGTATTGCGTCGGCTGGGTGTGCTCAGGGGCATGCCCTGTGCGTCGGCAATCGCCATCACCACCGGCATGTGCACGCGTTCGCCGCGTCGGACCACAACAGCGATTTCCTTGTTCTTGAGCTCTACGTAAGTGCCCGGCGGGTACATGCCCATCTTGCGGGCGAAGATGGCCCCCAATGGGCTCTCCTTGTTTTGAGATTTGAGGTACATGTCCGCCACCGCTGCATTGGGTGCCAGACTGCGTCTACTTTTACGTGGGCTGATGTGGGCGGCAAACAGGTCGACCAGGTGCAGCAACTGTTGCGCTTGCGTCAGATCCGTCTTGCCCCTGGGGTAGCCCACTCCGCTGGGGTCTTCGTGGTGGTCTTCCACCAGTGACAACCAGGTGGGGTCTTGCACGCCACGCTCACGCAGAATTTCTGCTCCCTTGATGGGGTGGGATTGAATGTCTTGTTTCTGGTCTGAGGAGGGGGACTGCGCTTGTCGGGAGAGCTGGTCGTGCAACTGGGTCATGCCGATGTTCATGGTCAGGGCCGCACGCACCAGCGCAACCTGATCGTCGTCTGAAATACCGGCCGGCTCGCACATCATCTGACAGATCAATGCACAAAGCAGTGCGTGCGTGGCGCTGTAGTTACTCCGGTTATCAAAAAGCATTTGCACCAGGACAAACAGGCTGTCGTCTGCACGTTTGGCACTCAGTTGGGCAATGCCGTCGGCAATGAAGTTCAAGCGCTGCTGCAAATCGGCGCCTTCCGTATTGCCCGCCAGTGCGATGCACAGGCGCCCATGCAACATGGCCCATGCGTCCGAGGGGTCGGTGTCGAGGCTCGCAGGTTTGGCGGCAATGGGCTGGGTGGCCAGCTGCACGTTCGGGCTGGCTGGCGTTTCCGTGTTCCCTGTGGGTAATTCTTCTGACATGGCGGCGAAGGTGGCGCTACTAGCTTGGTGTTTCGTCGTGTTGCTTCGCATTTTGATGCAAAACAAGGCTGGTTCGGATGTTTTGATGCCTGGTTTCTGTCGGCACTGGTGTGGTGCGTGAGTGGCCGTAGTCGCAGGCGCTGCAGCGGCGCGTTTCTTGCGACACTCCAGGTTCATACACTACAAAAGGTTTTTGTTTCATGTCTTTTAGCAATGTGCCCACCATGTCCAAAATTCATTTGATCGGGGGCGAAAAAGGCGGCGTTGGCAAATCCATGGTGTCGCGTTTGCTGGCGCAGTACCTGATTGATCAACAGATGCCTTTTACCGGTTTTGATACCGATCGATCCCATGGCGCCTTGCTTCGGTTTTATGCAGGCTATGCCTCGCCCGTCTTGATTGACAGCTACGAGGCTCTGGATCATCTGGTTGAAGCGGCAGTTGCTGAGCCTGGCTCGCGTGTGCTGGTGGATCTGGCGGCCCAAACCCACGAACCCCTGGCCAAATGGATGGACGAATCGGGTGTGGTGGACTTGGCACAGGAAGCGGGTTTCAGCTTGAACTATTGGCATGTCATGGATCCGGGGCGCGACTCGGTCGACCTGCTGGCGCGCCTGCTGGACCGTTTTGGTGCGCAGCTCAACTACACCCTGGTTCGCAACCAATTGCGGGGCGAAGCCTTCACCCAGTTGGAGCAGTCCGGGCAAATGGAGCGAGCCCTGGCTTTGGGGGCCAAAGTTATTTCCATCAAACACTTGCACGACCCGATTGCGCAAAAAATCGATGCCTGCAACAGCAGCTTTTGGGCGGCCAAGGCCGGTGGCGGTGTGGACGGCGCTGGCCTGGGTTTGATGGAGCGTCAGCGCCTGAAAATGTGGTTGCAGCACGCCTATGCTGAACTGGACCGCGCCGGCGTCTGATCAGCCCTGGAGGGGAAGGCGACTCCAATGAATAGGGTTCCAGCAGTGGGGCTCATTACAATCCGGGCTTGTTTTTTGCGCCGCGCGGGCCCCTCTGTGCTGGCCCTCCTAAGGAATTTCCATGAGTTTGAAGTGCGGCATTGTGGGCTTGCCCAACGTCGGTAAATCCACCCTGTTCAACGCCCTGACCAAGGCCGGCATCGCGGCTGAAAACTATCCTTTCTGCACCATCGAGCCCAATGTGGGCGTGGTTGAAGTGCCTGATCCACGTCTGCAACAGTTGGCGGCCATCATCACGCCTGAGCGTATCGTGCCCGCCATCGTGGAGTTTGTAGACATCGCTGGCCTTGTTGCCGGCGCCAGCACGGGCGAAGGCCTGGGCAACAAGTTCCTGGCGCACATACGCGAGACCGACGCCACCATCAACGTGGTGCGCTGCTTTGAAGACGACAACGTGATTCACGTGGCGGGCAAGGTGGACCCGATTGCAGACATCGAGGTCATTCAAACCGAGCTATGCCTGGCGGACTTGTCCGCCGTCGAAAAAGCTCTTCACCGCATCACCAAGACCGCTCGCTCTGGCGACAAGGAGTCCATCAAGCTCGTTGCGATCCTGGAAAAGTGCCAGGCTGCTCTGAACGAAGCCAAGCCTGTGCGCACCCTGGACTTCAGCAAGGAGGAGTTGCCTCTGCTCAAGCAGTTTTTCCTGATCACGGCCAAGCCTGCCATGTTTGTGGCCAATGTGGCGGAAGACGGTTTCGAAAACAACCCCTTGCTGGACCGGCTGAAGGCTTTCGCAGCCGCTCAGAATGCACCCGTCGTGGCCATTTGCGCCAAGCTCGAAGCAGAAATGAGCGAGATGAGCGACGAGGATCGTCAGATGTTCCTTGAGGAATTGGGCCAGTCCGAGCCTGGCTTGAACCGCCTGATTCGCTCTGCCTACAGCCTGCTGGGCCTGCAAACCTACTTCACCGCCGGCGTGAAGGAAGTGCGCGCCTGGACTATTCATGTGGGCGACACAGGTCCCCAGGCCGCCGGCGTGATCCACACCGATTTTGAAAAAGGCTACATCCGCGCTCAGACCATTGCGTTTGACGACTTCATCTCCTTCAAGGGTGAACAAGGCGCCAAGGATGCCGGCAAGATGCGCGCCGAAGGCAAGGATTACGTCGTCAAGGACGGCGACGTGATGAACTTCCTGTTCAGTTCCTGAGCCGACCGCATTGCCGTGCAGGCCACCTGGCTGCCTAGCCGGGCTGACTGGGAGCTCGGCTCAATTCGTTGTTGGTGTCCACCAGCATGCGCAACATGCGCATGAACTCCACCCTTTCGGATTTGGGCAGTGGCGCCAACATGCGATCTTGGGCACGCAGCATGTCGGGCTGAACACGGGCTAGCAAGGCGAGGCCTTCTGGTGTGGCGGTGAGCCTGCGTACACGGCGATCGGTGGGCGAGGCGTTGCGTAGCATCAGGCCACGCGCCTCCAGTCGGTCTATCACCCCGGCCATGGTCGATGTATCGAAACCTATCGTGCGTGCAAGGGTGCGCTGGTCCAGGCCCGGCGTGTTGGCCACCGCCTGCAGGGCACCGTATTGCACGGGCGTCAGACCATGTGCCTCGGTTTCCTGAATGAAGATGGCCACCGCAATTTGTTGCAGGCGCCTGATGTAGTGCCCAGGCAGAGACTCCAGGTCGAGCTCAATGGCCGAAAGGGTGATCGCGTGGGTGGCGGGGTCGTTCATGTCAGGCCGAAGGCGGTGGCGTTAATCGGGTCATCAGCCAGAGATTGTCGTTGTAAACCATCAGCATGCTGACTGGGTGGTGTGCCGCCCATGGCGCTTGTTCAGCAGAGGCCCCGTATTTACAGGCTGCCCGGAAACATCCACATCAACCCGCCCGTCATCACCACGTAACGTGCCAACTTGCCGATGGCCATGTAACCCACGCACGGCCAGAAGGGAAGTTTGAGCCAGCCCGCCACCGCACACAGTGGGTCGCCTACGCCCGGTAACCAGGATAGAAGGCAGGCCTTGGGGCCCAAATGTTGAAGCCAGGCTAGTGCCTTGCGGTGTGTGACTTGGCTGTCGCGACCACGGAGCCACTGCTCTGAACCGCGCCCCATGGCCCAGCTCACGGCACCACCAAGTGTGTTGCCTGCAGTGGCGACGGCAATTCCGGTCCAGAACAGGTCCGGGCGTAACTTGATCAAGCCAAACAGTGCCGGCTCCGATCCGAGCGGCAGCAAGGTGGCCGAGATAAACGACACCAGAAAAAGTGTGCTGAGCCCGTATTGGGGCAGCGAAAAAAAAGTCACCAGTTGCGTGATCCAGTCGTGCATGCGTGATCCTGACGATGACTCGGTGGCAGAGTGAACCAAGTTGGTGCTGAAATTTTGGGCAGCTAGAATGGCGCTCCCCCGCTTTTAACCTGTCTGCCCCTTAGCGCATTTGCTGCGGGGATTATCTGCCTGAGCGCATGCACATCGGTCAATATCAGCTGCCAAACGCCCTGTTTGTCGCCCCCATGGCGGGTGTGACCGATCGTCCGTTTCGCCAGCTGTGTCGCAAGTTGGGTGCCGGGTATGCCGTCAGCGAGATGGTGACCTCCCGCCGCGACCTGTGGGCTAGCCTGAAGACCTCGCGGCGCGCCAACCATGACGGCGAGCCCGGCCCCATTGCGGTGCAAATTGCCGGTACCGACGCGGCCATGATGGCGGCAGCGGCGGCCTACAACATAGACCGTGGGGCACAGATCATCGACATCAACATGGGTTGTCCGGCCAAAAAGGTGTGCAACAAATGGGCCGGGTCGGCACTCATGCAGGATGAGCCTTTGGCCCTCTCCATCATCGAGGCGGTCGTCCAAGCCAGCGCCCCGCACCGCGTGCCCGTCACCCTCAAGATGCGTACTGGCTGGTGCCAGAGCCACAAGAATGCCGAGGCCATTGCCCGTGCAGCCGAGCAGGCTGGCGTTCAGATGATCACGGTGCATGGCCGCACGCGCGAACAGGGCTACACCGGCCAAGCCGAGTACGACACTGTGGCTGCCGTCAAGGCCGCTGTACGTGTGCCGGTGGTGGCTAACGGGGACATCAACACACCCGAAAAAGCGCGCGAAGTGCTGGCCGTCACGGGGGCTGATGCCATCATGATGGGCCGGGTGGCCCAGGGCCGGCCCTGGATTTTTCGCGAGATCGCCCACTTCCTTGAAACCGGTGTCCATTTGGCACCGCCCTTGGTGGCCGAGGTACGAGGCCTGCTGCTCGAACATCTTCGCGACCACTACGCCTTGTACGGTGAATTTTTGGGTGTGCGCACAGCGCGCAAGCACATCGGCTGGTATGTCAAGCACCTGCCGGGCGGCGAGGCATTTCGGGCCCGAATGAATCTGTTGGAGGACACCGAGTCGCAGGCGGCTGCGGTGGCCGAGTTCTTTGATCAGCTGGCACTGCGGTCCGACCGCCTGCCCGACACGCGTCACCCGGTCTCCCTTGCCGGTCACAGCGTGCAGAATTTGGAGATAGGTGCATGAGCAACAAGCACATCGAGGCATGCGTCCGTGCCAATCTCGAGGAATACTTCCAGGCCCTGCAGGGCACCGAACCCAACGGCATGTACGACATGCTGGTGGCAGTGGTCGAGCGACCTCTGCTGGAGGTGGTCATGCAGCAGGCCGACAACAATCAGTCCCGTGCCGCGCAATGGCTGGGTCTGAACCGCAACACCCTGCGTAAAAAGCTCCTTGAGCATCAATTGGTTAAATAAGGCAACTTCCCGAGTCCCCATGAAAGCACTACTTTCCGTCTCCGATAAAACCGGTATCGTCGAATTCGCTCAGGCCCTGCATGGGCTGGGCGTCAAGCTCATTTCCACAGGTGGTACCGCCAAACTGCTGGCTGACCAGGGCTTGCCCGTCACCGAAGTGGCCGAGGTCACGGGTTTTCCCGAAATGCTGGATGGCCGCGTCAAGACCCTGCACCCCAAGGTGCACGGTGGCCTGCTGGCGCGCCGGGATATGCCCGAACACATGGCGGCCCTGAAAGAACACGGCATCGACACCATCGATCTGCTGGTGGTCAACCTCTACCCCTTTGAAGCAACGGTGGCCAAAGCCGGCTGCACGCTGGAAGACGCGATCGAGAACATCGACATTGGTGGCCCCGCCATGGTGCGCAGCGCCGCCAAAAACTGGAAAGATGTGGGGGTGTTGACCGATGCCTCGCAATATGCGCAGGTGCTGGCCGAACTGCGCGCCAGTGGCAAGTTGACCGACAAGACCCGGTTTGGCTTGTCGGTAGCGGCGTTCAATCGCATCAGCCAGTATGACGGTGCTATCAGCGATTATTTGAGCTCGGTGCAGGTCGGTGACGATGTGCCCGCTGGCAATTCGGCGCCGACGCTGGACCTGTTCCCGGGTCAGAGCAATGGCCGTTTTGTGAAGGTGCAGGACCTGCGCTACGGTGAAAACTCGCACCAGCAAGCGGCCTTGTACCGGGACCTGTACCCGGCCCCAGGCTCTTTGGTCACGGCAAAACAATTGCAGGGCAAGGAACTTTCTTACAACAACATCGCAGATGCTGACGCCGCCTGGGAGTGTGTCAAAAGCTTCAACACGCCGGCCTGTGTGATCGTCAAACATGCCAATCCATGCGGAGTGGCGGTGGGCGCTCATGCTCTGGAGGCCTACAGCAAGGCCTTCCAGACCGATCCCACCTCGGCCTTCGGTGGCATCATTGCCCTCAACACCGAGCTGGATCTTGCCGCAGCCCAGCAAATTGCCAAGCAGTTTGTCGAGGTGTTGATGGCGCCCAGCTTCACTCCCGAAGCCCTGGAGGTTTTCAAGTCCAAGGTGAATGTGCGCATCTTGCAAATTGACTTGCCTAAAGGTGGGGACACCGCATGGTCGCAAGGTCGCAATGCGATGGACATGAAGCGCATCGGCTCAGGCATCCTGCTGCAAACTGCAGATAACCACGAACTGACCTTGGCCGACCTGAAAGTGGTGACCGCCAAGCAGCCTACGGCGCAAGAACTCAACGACCTGCTTTTTGCCTGGAACGTGGCCAAGTACGTCAAGTCCAACGCCATCGTGTTCTGTAAAGACGGCATGACCATGGGCGTGGGGGCGGGTCAGATGAGCCGCCTGGATTCGGCACGCATCGCCAGCATCAAGGCCCAGCACGCCAACCTGTCACTGGCCGGCACCGTGGTGGCCAGTGATGCGTTCTTCCCGTTCCGTGACGGCCTGGATGTGGTGGTCGATGCGGGTGCCACCTGCGTTATCCAACCCGGTGGCAGCATGCGTGACGATGAGGTGATTGCCGCAGCCAACGAGCGTGGCGTGGCGATGGTGTTCAGCGGTGTGCGCCACTTCCGCCACTGACCTGTTTCAGAGCTCCCCGTGCGCACGGGGAGCAGTTCAATAACGACGTCCGTTGATGATCTGCCACTCCATGTTGAACCCTGCCGCGGGCAGGGCACTTCGGTTGTGGTGGTGACGGGGATAAATGGTGCGTGGGTAGTAGGCGTCAGAGACCACGATCACTGGCTGGGTGACCCATTGGGCTGGTGCCTGAACCTGCACTATCGGTGGAGCAGAGGGTGCCGTCGCGTAGGTCTGCACAGCCAAATCCTGCGGCTGAGTCTGGCTGATTGGGGTGATCTGCAACTTCACGTAAGGGCCTGGATCACTGGGCATTTGCACGGTGTATTGCTTGCCAGCGTATTCGTACACAACGTTGTAGCTGATGGTGCGGTTCTCGTAAAAGTTCTGGGTGTTGCAGGTCTGCACATTCTGCGTCTGTGGCTGCCCCGGTCCTTCGACCTTGTCGCCCAGGATGGCGCCACCCACCAGGCCGATCATGGTGGCAATGGCCCGACCGCTGCCATCGCCCACTGCGTTGCCGATGGCGCCGCCCGCAATCGCCCCCATGGCTGCCCCGGCACCAGACTTGCTGCCCGGGCTGGTGACCTGCTGGTTGGTGCAGACCTGGCGCGGCACTGCGACCTGCTGAATCACAGGGGTAGATGAAATGACCCGCCCCATCTCCTGGGCCGAGCTCAGGCCCGCAAACAGGGCCATCAGGGCAGGCGCGACTATTTTTTTCATGACCATCCTCTGCGAAAAACGATGGCGCAAGTTTACGTGTCAGTCATCGGGCCGCGCCGCTCACTTGGTAAATCTGCCGTCATCACCTGGTAACAAAACGTGCATGCCCCCAGCCCTGAACTACCATAGGCGGTCTTCAGGTTTGTATCCATGAGCGACTCCTTGCTTTTTGCATCCACTTCGAATCGCCCGTCCGCAACGCTCCGGCCCAATTTTTGGCGGACGTGGCTGGCGTTGCTGTGCCTGCTGGTGCTTGTTTTGCCTGCACAGCTGCGTGCTCAGGACCTGATTTCCGAGCGCGGCTGGTTTGATGACACCACCGAGCAGCTGACCCTCGCGGATGTTCAAAAACGGGAGTTCACAAGCTACCAGGGCCTGCTCAGCAAGGGCTATGGCAGCTCGGCAATCTGGCTGCGCGTGCGACTTGACCCCTCCCGATTGAAAAGCTCGACGGTGTCGGACCCGCAAGCGGCCCGCGGGCAAGACCAGTCCGTGGTGCTGCGCTTGCGCCCCCCCCTGCTGGACGACGTGGAACTGTTTGACCCCTTGCAGCCACAAGAGAGCCGCCGAGTCACGGGAGACCATCACCCTTTGTCGCAGGACGAGTATCCCTCCCTGGATTTTGGGTTTGTGGTTCCGCTAGGCGACGCGCCGAGGGATCTCTGGCTGCGTTTGCAGTCCACCAGCACCCGCATGGTGGACGTTCAGGCCTTGACCCTGACCCAAGCTCGTCAGGCCGATACACGCCAGCACATGCTCTACGGCATTTACATGGGCGTGGCCATTTTGTTTGTGGGGTGGGCCTTGGTCAACTTGTTGATCGCACCCGAGAAGCTGCTGGCGGTGTTTTTTGTCAAGCAGGTGTTCGCCGTCCTGTTTGCCATGGTCTTGTTGGGCTATTTGCGATTTTTGAACCAAGACTGGCTGGCACCCAAGTTGCAGGATGCTCTGTCTAACCTCATCATCTTGACCTTTGTGCCCCTGTCGGTCTACTTCGATTACCTGCTGCTGCGCGAGTACGAGCCACCGCGCTGGACCTTGCGGGTCTTGCAAGGCGTCATGTACCTGTTTCCGGTGGATGTAGTGCTGGTTCTGTCGGGCTACACCATGCAGGCGCTGCGTATGCAGATGGCCTTGGTGGCGGTACTCCCCGTTTTTGCCTTGCTCACAGCGTCCCTGGTCCGGGTTCCTGAAAAGTCTGATCTTTCTGCATCGCACCGTCTGTCCAAATCCGT
>JBJOJH010000014.1:0-7710 GCA_046046715.1 Pseudomonadota bacterium
ACGAGCGCCTGGACCTGGAAGACCTGCGCCGCGCCACACAGGTGGTGGCGCGCACCCTCTACGACCTGCTGAAGTAGATCGTATAGCCCCCGTTTTGATCTTTTGCTGAGAACGCTGAAGGTCGAAACTGGGGCAAATTCCAAAACGCTTGATCTGGCGTATTCGGGTTTCTACCGATCTCTTTTTCTTTTGTTTTGTATACACTTTTCGTGTACCAGATTTAATCCAACAGGAGACTTTGATGAACAACACAACCCATCCAGTGGACGAGCGACTGCCCAGCGGCAAGCTGGCCGCACTGGGTCTGCAACACGTTTTGGTGATGTACGCTGGCGCGGTCGCCGTTCCGCTGATCGTGGGCCGAGCCCTCAAGCTCAGTCCCGAGCAAGTGGCCATGCTGATTTCGGCCGACCTGTTTTGTTGCGGCCTGGTGACGCTGATTCAGTCGCTTGGCGCAACACAATGGTTTGGCATCAAGCTGCCTGTGATGATGGGCGTGACGTTTGCGTCTGTGGCCCCCATGGTCGCCATGGCCAACAACAACCCGGGCATGGAAGGCGCAGGACTGATCTTTGGTGCCATCATTGGAGCAGGGGTGATCTCCATCTTGATTGCGCCCATCGTCAGCCGCATGCTGCGGTTCTTCCCGCCTGTGGTCACCGGCACCATCATTGCCGTCATCGGCATCAGCTTGATGCGCGTGGGCATCAACTGGATTTTTGGCAACCCTTTCGGCCCCACAGCACCCAGCATTCCCAATCCGGAACACCTGGCCTGGCTGGATGCCGCCAAACAAGCGGCCAGCACGGGCGCGGTGCCCCCGGTGCCAGCGGGCATGAACATCGTGGGCTCTGTACCCAACCCCAAATACGCTCAGCTGTCACACATCGGCATTGCCGCCATTGTGCTGGCCTCCATCTTGCTGATTGCCAAGTACGCCCGTGGCTTTGTGGCCAATATTTCGGTCTTGCTGGGCATCGTCATCGGTGGCGTGGTGGCCACGGCTGCCGGGCTCATGACCTTCGAAAAGGTGGGTAAAGCCGGCTGGTTTGACCTGGTGTTGCCTTTTGAAATTGCCACCCCCGTCTTTGACCCCATCCTGATCCTGACCATGACCTTGGTGATGATCGTGGTGATGATCGAGTCGACTGGTATGTTCCTCGCGCTGGGCGACATGACCGGCAAAAAAGTGGATCAAAAAATGCTCACCGCTGGCCTGCGCACGGACGGTCTGGGCACGCTGATTGGCGGCATATTCAACACCTTCCCCTACACCAGCTTCTCGCAAAACGTGGGCCTGGTAGGCGTCACGGGCGTCAAAAGCCGCTTTGTCTGCGTGGCGGGTGGCGTGATCCTGATCGTGCTGGGGCTGCTGCCCAAGATGGCGGCTCTGGTCGAGTCCTTGCCCACCTTCGTGTTGGGCGGTGCGGGCCTGGTGATGTTTGGCATGGTGGCGGCCACCGGTGTGCGCATCCTGGCCAATGTGGACTATAAGGGCAACCGCAACAACCTGTTCATTGTGGCCATCTCGATCGGCTTTGGCATGATCCCCCTGATTGCCCCCCGTTACCTGCAGTGGATGCCGCACAGCATTCACCCGCTGATCGAATCCGGCATCTTGCTGGCCTCCATCAGCGCCGTTCTTCTCAATCTGTTCTTCAATGGTGCACGCGGTGATAACAGCGATGCCATCGCGGCAGCCAAACAGGCCGATTCGCACTAAAGTTTGAAGAACCTGGGGTTATCCCGACTTGCGACAGTCGGGACTATCACTCAACAATCAGGCGCTGTACAGCAGGGCTTGGGTGCCTAACCTTGGGGTCAGGCACCTTTTTTGCTTAATACACACCATCAATATTGATCCACTGGAGTCCCCATGAACAAACGCACCTTCCTGAAGTCCTGCACCGCCACAGCCGCCCTGCTCATGATGGGCGCTGCACACGCTCAAACCACACCGATCAAGTTTCAGCTCGACTGGCGCTTTGAAGGCCCTGCCGCTTTGTTCCTGACCCCTGCCGCCAAAGGCTATTTCAAGGATGCCAAGTTGGACGTGACCATAGACGCGGGCAACGGCTCGGGCGGTACGGTGACCCGCGTAGCTTCTGGCGCTTACGACATGGGTTTTGCCGACTTGGCTGCCCTGATGGAATTTCACGCCAACAACCCGGATGCGCCCAGCAAGCCGGTGGCTGTGATGATGGTTTACAACGACACGCCCGCGTCCGTCATGGCACTGAAAAAATCAGGCATCAAGACGCCGGCTGACCTGGCGGGCAAAAAGTTGGGCGCTCCGGTGTTTGATGCAGGCCGTCGTGCTTTTCCGATCTTTGCCAAGGCCAACAACATCGCCAGTGTGCAATGGACCGCCATGGATCCCCCGCTGCGTGAAACCATGCTGGCCCGTGGCGACGTGGACGCCATCACCGGCTTCACCTTCACCTCATTGCTCAACCTCGAAGCCCGCGGCGTGAAGGTGGACGATGTGGTCGTGCTGCCCTACCCGCAATATGGCGTCAAGTTGTACGGCAACGCCATCATTGCATCGCCCAAGATCCTGAAAGAAAACCCCGAGGCGGTGAAAGCTTTCCTGGCTGCGTTTGCCAAGGGCATGAAGGATGTGGTCGGCAACCCCGCTGCCGCGGTGGGCGACGTGAAAGCCCGTGACGGCATCATTAACGTCGACCTGGAAACCCGCCGCCTGAAACTGGCTATCGACACCGCCATCAACAGCCCCAATGCCCGTGCAGAGGGCTTTGGCCAGGTCAACGGTCCGCGCCTGTCGCTGATGGCATCGCAGGTGTCTGACGCCTTCAACACCAAGACCCGCGTGAACCCGGACACGGTGTGGAACAGCTCTTTCCTGCCAGCCAAGGCTGCCCTGGACGTTTTGCCCAAAAAATAAGCTGAGTGAGCTAACGTCCTGAAAGATCATCTGATGCAAAACGCCGCAGAATCCAGCTTCGTTGACTTCCAGGACGTCTGGCTGGCCTACAACGAAACCCTGCTCAAGCAGAGCCATTTCGCCGTGGAGGCCATCGACCTGAAGGTGCGCTCGGGCGAGTTCATCGCCATCGTGGGGCCCTCGGGCTGTGGCAAATCCACCTTCATGAAGCTGACCACGGGCCTGAAGATGCCGTCCAAAGGACGCATCCTCATCGACGGCCAGCCAGTGACCGGACCACTCAAGATCTCGGGCATGGCGTTCCAGGCTCCCTCCCTGCTGCCCTGGCGCACCACGGTGGACAACGTCCTGCTGCCACTGGAAATCGTGGAGCCCTATCGCAGCCAGTTCAAGGCCAAGCGCAAGGAATACGAAGAACGTGCCCGCAAGCTGTTGCAAAAGGTGGGCTTGGGGGGCTATGAAGACAAGTTCCCCTGGCAGCTTTCAGGCGGCATGCAGCAACGCGCGAGCATCTGCCGGGCGCTGATCCACGAGCCCAAGATGCTGCTGCTGGACGAGCCCTTCGGCGCCCTCGACGCCTTCACCCGCGAAGAACTGTGGTGCATCTTGCGGGACCTCTGGACCGAACAGAAGTTCAACGTCATTCTGGTCACACACGACCTGCGCGAGTCCGTTTTCCTGGCGGACACCGTGTACGTGATGAGCAAAAGCCCAGGCCGCTTTGTGGTGAAAAAGGAAATCGAATTGCCGCGTCCGCGCGACCTGGAGATCACCTACACCAAAGAGTTCACCGATATCGTGCATGAGCTGCGCGGACACATCGGGGCCATGCGCAAGAGCGGCGCCGTCATCAACCAATAAGAGCTGGTCATGAACAAAAAGCAGATAGAAACCTGGGCACCCTGGGTCTTGCTGGTCAGCGTCATCCTGCTGTGGCAGGGCTTGTGCAGCGCCTTCAATGTCTCGGAATTCGTCTTCCCCAGCCCCTCGCGCATCTGGGCCCAATTCTGGGAATTCAAGGAAATCATTGCGGGCCACGCCTGGCGCACCTTCTGGGTGACGATGGCGGGCTTTGGCATCGCCATCGTGGTGGGCGTGCTGCTGGGCTTTGTGATCGGCAGCTCACGCCTGGCCTATGCCGCCGTTTACCCGCTCATGACGGCCTTCAATGCCCTGCCCAAAGCCGCTTTTGTGCCCATCCTGGTGGTGTGGTTCGGCATCGGCGTGGGCCCGGCCATCCTGACGGCCTTCCTGATCAGCTTTTTCCCCATCATGGTCAACATCGCCACGGGTCTGGCCACCCTGGAGCCCGAGCTGGAAGACGTGCTGCGCGTATTGGGCGCCAAACGCTGGGATGTGCTGGTCAAGGTGGGGCTGCCGCGCTCCATGCCCTACTTCTATGGTTCGCTCAAGGTCGCCATCACCCTGGCTTTTGTGGGCACCACGGTCTCTGAGATGACCGCCGCCAACGAAGGCATAGGCTACTTGCTGATCTCTGCTGGCTCGGCCATGCAGATGGGCCTGGCGTTTTCTGGACTGGTGGTGGTGGGTGCCATGGCCATGGTGATGTACGAGCTGTTCAGCTACATCGAAAAGCACACCACCGGCTGGGCGCACCGGGGCAGCCAGGGCGAGTAAACGCCGCTTTACAAAAACCGTTCCAGCAACTTGCGCGAGTGCCGATCCAGCTCGCTCAAGGGTGGCACTTTGTAGTGCACGCCATTGCTGGCGGTGATGAGCAGACTGCCATCGGCCAGACGACGGATATCTTCCTCGGCGTCCAGCACCAGGGTCGTCTCGCCACGGTCTGTTTGCACCGCCCAACTGCTAGGCGTCGAAAAAGTCGATACCGACGCGATGTGACGTAGCGTGGGCGTGAATTCGCGCAAGCTCAGCTCCTCCTGCAGCAAAGCCAACACCTGCTGTGGCAGCAAATTCAGACGCTCCACCCACACCAACTCGTGCCCATCGCCCCCCACAAGAGATAAACCCTCGTCCGGTGCCGCAATAGGAAAGGCGCGCACCGGTTGCACGCCCACGTGTTCGGTGCCATCTTGCAGTGTCAGTACCAGCTGGCTGTAGGCATTGCGGGACAGCGAGAAACCGATTTCGTGCGTCTGAGTCTGGGTCACATTAGCCTTTACGGGAGGGATCGACTCTAAAGTTGAGGTAGGGTTGATGCTCATGGTGTCCCCCCGTGTTGTGCCACATGGATGACTTGCGAAGTGGCCAGTGCCACCGTGGTCTCTCTCGCGTCGGGGTTGATGGCGTCTTCGGTGTCCACCTGCCGCGCCTGGGCCTGGTACAGGCGCCAATAAGCACCCTCGCGAGCCATCAGCTCGTCATGCGGGCCGACCTCGACCACCTCGCCCCGATCCATGACCACCAGCCGATCTGCCCGGCGCAGAGTAGACAAACGGTGAGCAATGGCAATGGTGGTGCGGCCCTGAACCAGGTTGTCCAGGGCTTTTTGAATTTCTTTCTCTGTCTCCGTGTCCACGCTCGACGTGGCTTCGTCCAGGATCAAGATGCGCGGGTTAATCAGCAGGGCGCGGGCAATCGAGATGCGCTGACGTTCGCCGCCGCTCAAGCCCTGACCGCGCTCCCCCACCAGAGAGTCGTACCCCTGCGCCAGACGCAAGATGAACTCGTGCGCATGGGCCGCGCGCGCTGCCGCTACGATTTCGGCGCGGGTCGCGTCCGGTTTGCCATAGGCAATGTTCTCGGCAATGGTGCCAAAAAACAAAAAAGGCTCCTGCAGCACCAGGCCGATGTTGCGGCGATAGTCGGCCACCGCAAAACGTCGGATGTCGGTGCCGTCCACCACGATGGCACCGTCGCTCACGTCGTAAAAGCGACAGATCAGGTTGACCAGCGTGCTCTTGCCCGAGCCACTGTGCCCCACCAAGCCGATCATCTCGCCCGGCTCGATGGCCAGGCTCAGACCCCGAATCACCGAGCGGCTGCCGTAGCGAAAACCAAGGTCACGCATCTCGATGCGGCCTTGTAAAGGTGTGCTGACGGGCACCGGCTGGACGGGATCGGGCACGTTCGAGACATGGTCGAGGATGTCAAAAATGCGCTTGGCCCCTGCCGCCGCTTTTTGCGTGACCGAGACAATCCGGCTCATGGAGTCCAGCCGTGTGTAAAAGCGACCAATATAGGCAATAAAGGCTGTCAGTACGCCCACGGTGATCTGACTCTTCGACACCAGCCAGATGCCAAAGGCCCAGACCACCAGCAAGCCGACCTCGGTGAGCAAGGACACGGTCGGCGAAAACAGCGACCAGACCTTATTCAAACGATCATTCACCGCCAGGTTGTGGGCGTTGGCCTGCCGAAAGCGCTGGGCCTCGCGTCGCTCCTGTGCAAAAGCCTTCACCACGCGGATGCCGGGGATGGTGTCAGCCAGCACATTGGTGACCTCGCCCCACACACGGTCGATCTTTTCAAAGCCAGTGCGCAAACGGTCGCGCACCACATGAATCATCCAGGCAATAAAGGGCAATGGCAGCAAAGTTACCAGCGCCAGCCAGGGGTTGATGGAAAACAGAATCACGGCCGTCATCAAAATCATCACCACGTCCGTGGCAAAGTCGAGCGCGTGCAGCGACAAAAACACACAAATACGGTCGGACTCGGAGCCGATACGCGACATGAGGTCGCCGGTGCGCTTGGCGCCAAAGTAGTCCAGGCTCAGGCCCAGCAGATGATCAAAGGTGGCAGCCCGCAAGTCGGCACCAATGCGCTCGGACACCAGGGCCAGTAAATAGGTTCGCGCCCAACCCAGTCCCCACCCCACCAAGGCGGCCGCGAACAGGCCACCTAGTAGGGTGACCACCAGCATGGAGTCGATGGTCTGGCCGTTCTGAAACGGAATCAGCACATCATCCATCAGCGGTATGGTCAGATAGGGCGGCACCAGGCTGGCACCGGTAGACAACAGCGTGAGCAGCACGCCCAAGCCCAATTCCTTGCGATAGGGGCGGGCGAACCTGCCCAAACGCAGCAAGACCCAGGTGGATGGCGGCGCCTGATGCTCGGGCTCGCAGATGGGGCACTCATCGCTGTCAGGTGGCAGGACGGCGTGACAGCGCTCGCAGGTCGCCTCGCCCACTGCACTGTTCGCCGTCAGCGTTTCGCCCAAACGCAGGCGCTCGATGTGCTGGTCAAACTGACGGACCAGTTTCAGGATCTGAGGCTGCAACGCTAATGTGAAACGCCAGGACGCCAGACGCTGCTGCCCGTCCTGCAAAGCCAGCGTACCCACACCTGCATGATCAAAAAAAACCAGCGACATGCCGGCCTGCAACGGCCAGTGGTCCCAGGGCCCATCCCCCTCACGAGCGCTGAGTCGATGGGTGGTCAGCACCAGTTGACCGCTGGCAAAGTGTAAATTTCTGTTTAGATCAAGGTCAATCGAGCCCGAAATTGCCTCATTTTGGTAACCAAAAGGAAACTCGGCGTGCTGAGCGTGTAAAGTTCCACCGGCGCCGACCGCTGAGCGAGGGTTTTGCATGTTTTTTGGTCTTACCTGAGCCACATCGGCGTGGCGTCCGAAACGAGAGAGCCATTGTGCTCCAGGCCCAAGCCGTTGCCAAAATGACCCAAAAAAATGAACTGGTGCTGTTACGCGCCAATTATCTGCGTGGCCCCAATATCTGGACCTACCGCCCTGCGCTGGAAGTATGGCTTGATTTAGGTAAGCTGGAAGAAACGCCGTCCAATCAGATTCCCGGATTCAATGAGCGCCTGATCACCCTGTTGCCCTCGCTGATGGAGCACCACTGCGGTGTGGGCGAGGC
>JBJOJH010000015.1:0-13868 GCA_046046715.1 Pseudomonadota bacterium
TGGCCATGGCATTGTGGCTGGGAGCGGTGATGGCAACTCATTTGTTCAGTTTGCGCAATATGCCGCGTGAGTTCCAGAACGCCAACCGTTTGACCAAGGCTCTGGCCAAATTTTGTCTGCCCGCAGCTGTCGTGTTGTTGCAGGCCTGCATCACCTACATCATGTTGGTTTGGGGCCTGGTCATGCAGGTTCCGGATGTTCCGGCCTTTGTGGTCACTCTGGGCGTGACATCCTTGTCCTTCCTGGCACTGGTCTTTTTTCTGCTGCGACTTTTTGGGGAAACCGGCAAACTGTTGGCGGTGATGCTGCTCACCTTGCAACTGGCCGCCGGCGGCGGTGTTATGCCGGTCGAGCTTTCGGGCGATTTTTTCCAAAGGCTGCACGACTACCTGCCCTTAACCTGGGCGGTAACGGCGTTTCGGGCAAGTTTGTTTGGTGCCTATAACCATGCCTGGTACCCAGCTTGCCTGCTGATGGCCCAGGTGGGTGCTTCCGCACTGTTGCTGTCCTCTTTGCGGGGAAAGTGGCGCTATGTGTCTCGCGCCAGCTACAAGCCCTCCATTGAACTTTGAACCCACCTTGCACATGTCGCATACCTCTAGCCTGGAGTCGGCGCCGTTACTGGTGATAGAAGGCCCAGTCGCCACCATTACCCTGAACCGCCCCAGCAAACGCAACCGCCTGCAAAACGAGGACTTGGCGACCTTGCTGGCCCATTTTGAACAAGTGCAAGCCGACGCTGCGATCCGGGTTCTGGTGCTGACCAGCCGGGTCAACCAGCCGCGGCCCGTGTTTTGCGCAGGCTATCACCTGGCCGAAATGAGCGACAACGACACCGCCAGCCTGGTGTTTGAGACGGTGCCGGATGCACTGGAAAAATTGCGCCCAGTTACCGTGTGCGCCATGGCCGGCAGCGTGTTTGGCGGCGCAACCGATCTGGCCATGGCCTGTGACCTGCGCCTGGGTGTGCCCGACATGGTGCTGCGCATGCCTGCTGCGGCTTTGGGTCTGCATTACTACCCTGGCGGTTTGCGCCGCTTCGTGGCGCGCCTGGGCTTGCAATTTGCCAAACGCGTGTTTTTGGCAGCCCGCGATTTGAGCGCTGACGAGCTGCTTGCGGCAGGTTATCTGGACCAGCTGGTGGCTCCAGAGCTACTGGATGCCACCGCGCAATCGCTGGCTCTGCACCTGGCTGGTCTGGCGCCTCTGGCGCTGCAGGGCATGAAGCAATCGCTCAATGAGCTGGGTGACGCCTTGTTGACAAATCAAACGCCTCAGCTCATGGCCGCATTGCGCCAGCGTGAGGCTATGTGCCATGCCAGCGCCGACTTTGCCGAAGGACGTGCTGCGTTTGCCGACAAGCGCCACCCCCAGTTTGAGGGACGCTAGCTGGCCCAGTAGACCCAAAGCCAGGGCAGTCCGTGCAAGGCCGCCATGCCCGTCACGACAGTAGGTAACACTTTGCCTTTGGTTGAAATGGCGACAACCAGCGCCACCGCGGCGGCGGCATAGCGCGGCCAATGATCCAGCCCAGCCACTTGGCCGCCCACCATCACAACGCCACCGCACACCATGGCGGCAAAGATGGCTGGCACCATCAATTTCAGTCCATGTGACAGCCAGGCTGGCATGTCCCGATTGGCAAAGAGGCCGATAAACGAATAGCGGATCAAAAAGGTGCCCGCCGCCAGGCCCAGCACGATCAACCAGGCTTGCGTGAAGTCCATCGTGTCCATCCTTGTTCGGTCAAAAGTCCTGCGGCCAAGCCACACAGGCAAGCTGCGATCAGCCCCAGTTTGAGCGGCAGTGCAAACAGCAGCACGCTGGCCATACCGCCCACGATGGCCGCCGCAGCCATGCCCGTCGATCGAACCGAGGCCACTCCCAGGGCCACGAAGGACAGCGGAATGGCAAATTCCAGTTGCCAACTGGAAGGCACGATGTTGCCAGCAAAGATGCCCACCGCACAAAACAACAGCCAGGCGCTCCAGAACACGGTGCTCATGCCCGCAAAGTAAGCGACCAGGTGAGGGTCCTTCGGGTGTGTCAATTCACGCTGCTGCAACAGGGCAAAGTTTTGATCAATCAGAAACGCAGCTACCAGCACGCGTTGAGTGGTGGTTTTGTCACGCAGGTGAGGGCTGAGCGCGGCGCTATACACCCCCATGCGCAGGTTCACTACGCAACCCGACAAAATCGCGACCCAGATGGCGCCCGCGCTTTGAATGATTTGGGTCACCACCGCTTGCGAGGAGCCGGCAAATACCAAGGCGGGTAGCCCTAGCGCAGCACTGATCGGCATGCCTGCGTTGACCGAGGCCAGTCCACAGACCACGCCGAAGGGCAGAAAGGACGGCACCACGGGCAAGGTGTCGCGCACACCTTCCCAAAAAGCACTGCGTTCGGGCGTTTCGCTCATTGCGGGCTGGCACCGAGTGCTTCAGCCGGCGCCGGTTTGCCCAGGAGGTAACCTTGAAAGGCATCGCAACCCAGCGACAGCAAGCGTTGGTGCTGTGCATGGGTTTCGACCCCCTCGGCCAGCACCTGAAAACCCAAGGCGCGGCCCATCGAAATAATCGCATTCACCAAGGTGCTGTTGGCGTTGTCTTGCACATCGAGGCCACTCACGAAGCTGCGATCGATTTTGAGCTGGTTCACCGGCAAACGGCTCAGGTACGCCAAAGACGAATAGCCGGTGCCAAAGTCATCGATCGAAAAACACAGGCCTTGTGCTTTGAGTGCGTTCATTTTGGTGATGACCCCTTCCACATCATCGAGCAACATGCTCTCGGTGATCTCAAGAGTCATGCGCGCCGGGTTGACTTCATGGGCACGCAGGGTGTTGATCACCTGTTCCACAAAGTCGGCCTCGCGCAGCTGTCTTACGCTGACATTGACGGCGAGTGTGAGGTGGCGGTGTTGGGGTGAGTCGTCCCAGGCCCTCAACTGCTTGCAGGCGCAGGACAGAACCCACATTCCGATGGGGACGATGAGCCCGCTTTCTTCCGCCACCGGAATGAACTGCGCCGGGCTGACACTCGGCCCCGATTCGGGTTGCCAGCGCAGCAAGACTTCAGCGCCAAACAGGTGGCCATGGGCATCAAACTGTGGCTGGTAATGCAAAAAGAGCTGCTCATGAGCAGAAGGCAGCAGTGCCTGGCGAAGACCCACCTCGAGCTTGGCACGCGCATCGGCGATCTCCTGCATCGCCGACTCGTACAGGCGCCAAGTGTTGCGTCCATCGCTTTTGGCGTGATAAAGCGCCAAGTCGGCCTGCTTGAGCAGCGGATCCGTGTCCTGGGTGGTGCCTCCAAAAAGCGTGACACCCATGCTGGAGGTCACCACGTGCGACAGCCCCTCCAGCATGGCGGGTTGGCAAATCACATTCAGCAGTTCGCGAGCCGTGGCTTGCACCAGCGCCACAGCCTGTGTCTGGCTTGCAGGCAGCCCCTCTATCAGCACGACGAACTCATCGCCACCCAGACGTGCGGCCGTTGCCGTCGTTCCCAGGTGCTCACGCAGTCGACGAGCGATCTCGATCAGCAGCAGGTCACCCATGGCGTGGCCGCGGGTGTCGTTCAGTGTTTTGAAGTGGTCCAGATCCAGCAACAGCAGGGCACCATAAGCGCCCGTTTTGCGACTGTGGGCCTGGCATTGCTGCAAGCGATCCAACAGTAGCCGCCGATTGGGCAAGTCGGTGAGCGGGTCATAGAAAGCGAGTTCAATGATCCGTCGTTCTGCCTCCTTGAGTTCGCGTACGTCAGAGTAGGTGGCCAGGTAGTGTGTCGCCGTGCCGTCCTGGGTTTTAACGCTCGAAATGGCCAACCACTCCGGATACACGCCGCCGTCCTTGCGGCGGTTCCAGATACGCCCTTCCCAGCGGCCTTCGCGTTTGATGGCCTCCCACATGGTCCGGTAAAAACTGGCGTCGTGCCGACCGGAGTTCAATATCGCCAGCGTGTTGCCCACCAACTCCTGATCGGTGTAGCCGGTGACCTGCAGAAAGGCCTGGTTGACCTGGAGGATCACACCAGCGGCATCGGTGACCACCATGCCATCACGTGCCTGAAAGGCCACCGCCGCAATGCGCAACTGCTCCTCGGCCTGTTTGCGACTGGTGATGTTCTCGGTCATGATGATCAGACCCCCCACCTGACCACCCGCATCCAGCCAGGGGTGCACCTCCCAGCGGTACCACTCCATGCGGCCCGAGGGCAGGGTGATCAGGTCCTCCTCGCAGATCTCAGTTCGGCCACCCAGCCCGGCCTGGTGAGCTTGTTTGGCCCGTTCCGAGATCCAGGGCAGGTGCTCGTAGTGGTCTCTTCCCACGAGGTCTTGCAGCTTGACCTGACTGTCTTGCAACCAGCGCCGACTGGCGTACAGGTAGCGCAGCTTGTGGTCCAGCATCACGATGCCGACGGGCGCGTGGTCGATGAACAGTTGCAACTTGCGGTTGGACTCGGTCAGCTCCTGGGCATTGACTTCGAGCGCATTCGACAGCAGTTGTCGCTCCAGGTCCTGTTCCTGGTAGGCGCTGCTCACCGCAGCCAGCAGTTCACCCCACTGTCCGTCTGCCAGCGTTTCAGTGCCCCATACACGCCGCAATTGGCGCCGGAGCAGGCGGTGTAGAGGTTCGGTGAGCCCGGTGCTCATGGTTCGCTGAAGTGCAGGAGCGTGAGTGTCTGGTTGTGCAACTGGCATTGTCCTTGCAGACCGGTGGGTGAGAGTTCCCCATAAGAATAAAAACCGGTCATGTAGGCGCTTGAGCCAAGGCGTTGCTGCACCATCTCCAGCTCTTCTTCGGTGTTCTGGCCCATGACCAATCGCCGCCCCACACAGCTGATCACCACGCACAGCGAATCTGATCCGGAGGGCAGGGGGGTCACCGCCTCGGCGGCAATTCCCGAAGTTTCCAGCAGCGCGTCGATGTCGGCTCGCATCAGTCTGCATAGGGCACCTTGCGGCACATCACCGGCAAACGTCAGACTGCTTTCGGCCGGGTTCACGCCCAGCAAGGTCCGTATCACGGGAGCGGGTTGTTGCTCGGTGCGCGTCGACAATGGAAAGCGCAGTCCGCTGGCGGGCAGGTCCTGCGCCAGCGGGCCCAGGTAACGGGTGTAGAGCTCAAGTGCCGGCTGGTGATCGATTTCATAAACCACATTGCCGGTGGATCGGGTCACGGTACGTTCGGCACCAAATTCCCGCCAACCGGCTTCACAGCCAGTGCGTACATTCAGATCACCATAAAACCCGAGCATGGCGACCTGGCCTTGTCGGGCCGGGCCATTGGCCATGACCCAGGTCTGCTCAAAGCGGCTGCCGTCTCCTGCCAGACCACCCGTTGTGGTGACACCCCGGCCCGAAACGGCTGCTGCCAGATCACTACCGTTCACCGTCAGGCCCTCGGACAAGAGCATGAGGTGCCGGAGTCCGCCATCGCCAAGTTCTTCCGCCAGGCGCGCAGACACCTGTTTGACATCCTCACCCAGAGGGACGCTGGCCTGCGCCAATCGAACCTGAGCCGATTGCAGTTGGATCGCCGTGGCCACCATGTCGCCATCACTGATGTGGGTGCCCAGGATGCTGCCTGAAGAAGTGCAACCCACGATGATTGCCAGCGGATACAGACTGCGCAGCTGTTCATAACACTCGGGCTGTCTGAAATACGGCGTGTCTGCAAACACCAACACCAGATCGGCGTCGGGTGATGCTGGCGTGGTGGGCTCCCATCCCTGCTGGTCTGTCCAGCGTGACTGGTCGATTTTCATGGTGGCTTGCTCGCGGTTTTTCGGATTGGGCTTGAATACTCTATTGTGGCGCGTCCTGGCCGCTGCTAAAAATGCCAGGCGGTGCCTGCCGGGCGGAACACTGGGCATGCTAGGGCGGCCTGTGCGGCCTAAGCGACCCTCACGCCTTTCATGGGCTATAAACCTCACCTGTACCACCGACCCGCAGCAGCCCGCTGCATTGACTTTTTAACAAGGATGAAAGTGATGAATCAGCGTCGTTCTCTCGCAGCTTTGTTGGCCTGTACCCTGGTTTTTCCCCTGGCGGGTGGGGCGATGGCTCAGAGTTTTCCGTCCAAGCCTATCCGCATCGTGGTGCCCTTTGGCGCCGGCGGCGTGGCCGATGTGACGGCGCGCACCGTGGGCCAAAAGCTAAGCGAGTCCCTGGGGCAGCCGGTGGTCATCGACAACAAGCCTGGTGCAGGCGGTATTGCTGCGGGCGACATCGTGGCCAAGGCCGAGCCCGACGGTCACACCCTTTTGCTCATGTCCAACGGCACGGCGGTCAGTGCAGGCTTGTTCAAGTCACTGCCTTTTGACACCCTGCGGGACTTCGCACCCATCTCCACGCTGGGTTACTTTGACATTGCCATCGTGACCGCCGCCGAGTCGCGTTTCAAGACCCTGGCCGAGTTGCTGAGCTACGCCCGTGCCAACCCGGGCAAGCTCAACGTGGGCACCATCAACATAGGCAGCACTCAAAACCTGGCGGCCGAGTTGTTCAAGACCTCGGCCGGGCTGGATTTCCAGATCGTGCCGTTCAATGGCACACCCGCGGTCATCACGGCACTGCGGGGCGGTCAGATTGACCTGGCTGTGGAAATTCTGGCGCCTGTGATGCCGCAGATCACTGCCAAGGCGGTGCGAGCGCTGGCTGTCACCGGTGACAGCCGCACGGAGGTGATGCCAGACCTCCCTACAGCCAAGGAAAGCGGTGTGGCGGGCTACTCGGCTGCCAGCTGGAATGGCCTGGCGGCTCCCGCCAAAACACCCAAGACGGTGATTGCACGCCTGAACAAGGAAGTGCAGGCGGCACTAAGCGCGCCAGATGTGCAAAAGAAGTTACACGACCTGAGCGTGAAGGCCCAGGGAGCTACACCCGAGCAAACCGCCGAGCTGTTGGCCAGTGAAGTCAAGCGCTGGGGCGAGGTGATCGTACGCGCCAAGGTGCCACTGCAGTAAACCGAATTCATCAGGAAAGCAGCCAGCATGCATCTACAGCGCCTCGGTGTGATTGGTTACGGCGAAGTCGGCCGTATTTTTTCGGCTGGACTCAAGGGCCGGGTCAGCAGTATTTGCGTGTGGGACCTGAAGTTTGAGATACCCGAGCATCGGGATGCGGTGATGGCCCATGCCCGTGAAGCGGGCGTGACGGCCTGTGCGGGCATGGCGGCTCTGTGTGCTGAGTCCGATCTGGTGATTTCGGCGGTGACCGCATCCAACACATTCGCTGTGGCCCAGGCTGCGGCTCCGCATGTCAGGCCGGGCATGGTGTTTCTGGATCTCAACTCCGCCTCACCCGGTACCAAGCAGCAGGCGTCGGCCTTGATCAACGCGGCGGGCGGCCACTATGTGGAAGCGGGCGTGCTGACCTCGGTGCCTCCATACGGCATACGCGTGCCCATGTTGCTGGGCGGCGAGCATGCGGCTGACCTGGCTGTTGTACTTCAGGCCTGGGGCATGGATGCCAAGCCAGTGGCTGAAGAGATTGGTGTAGCCAGTGCCATCAAGATGTGCCGCAGCGTGATGATCAAAGGCTTGGAGGCGCTGGTGATTGAAAGTTACGCGACTGCGCGGGCCTACGGTGTTGAAAACCATGTGTTACCGACTTTGGCAGAAACCTTTCCCAGTATCGACTGGGAGCAGACGGGCGCCTATTTTTTCAGCCGAGTGGTGCAGCACGGTCAGCGCCGGGCCGAGGAAATGCGTGAGTCGGCCAACACGGTGCGCGAGGCTGGCTTTGAGCCCCTGATGGCCAGCGCCATTGCCGACAAGCAGCAGTGGGTGGCAGACCAGGCGCGGGCCGGTGTGTTTGAGGGCTTGGGCAAGGGGACGGTCTGGCAAGACTATGCCGATCGCCTGTTGCAGGCGCGTCAGCCGCAATCCAAGTTGAAATCCGTCTGATGCTGGACGTCCTGTCTATCACCGGGCCGATCTACCTGACGATCGCCATTGGTTATCTGGCCACCCGGTTGGGCTTGTTTGCCAAGGCGGACATGCGGGTGTTTGGCAAGTTTGTGATCAACCTCGCCCTACCGGCCTTGCTGTTCAACGCGCTGTCGCAGCGACGCCTGGGTGAGATTCTCAACCTCAGTTATTTGCTGGTGTATGCGCTGGGCTCGCTGGTTGTGGTGATCGGTGCCGTGATGTGGGCTCATGTCCGCTCGGACCGGCCATTGGACGAGAGCAGCTACTTTGCCATGGGCATGGCCTGTTCCAACAGTGGATTCGTCGGTTATCCCGTGGTGCTTTTGCTGTTGGGGCCCGTGGCCGCGGTGTCTCTGGCCCTGAACATGGTGGTGGAAAACCTGCTGGTGATTCCGCTGCTGCTGATGCTGGCAGACATGGGGGCGGGCGGGCGCTACGGTCAGCGTCTTTGGGGCCGGGCTGTGATGCAGACGATGGCACAGCAGGCGCGAAATCCCATGATTGTGGCCATCGTGATTGGCTTTGCTTTTTCGCTGCTGGGCTGGCAGTTGCCAGGGCCGGTAGCGCGCACCGTCAACCTGTTTTCACAGGCCAGTGGGGCGCTGGCCCTGTTTGTGATTGGCGGGACCCTGGTGGGCTTGGAAGTCAAAGGTATGCGCACATCAGTGGCGCAAATCGCCCTGGGCAAACTGATATTGCACCCTCTGGCTGTTTTGGCCGCACTGTGGTTGATTCCGATAGCCGATCCCGCTCTGCGCACGGCAGTCATCCTGACCGCTGCGATGCCCATGATGGGCATTTACCCAATTCTCGCCCAGCGCCATGGCCATGAAGACAACGCCGCCGCTGCCTTGCTGGTCACCACGGTGGCCTCATTTTTTACCTTGAGCGGCCTTTTGTGGGTGCTCAAGCACCCGATCAGCTGAAGCTTGACTTCAGCTCTGCGGGCGCGGGGCCTCTGAGAGATCAGTCAGTTTTGACACGGCCTGAGCCGATGACTGGCTTCCAGCGGGCGATTTCCCGTACGATCAGCTCGCCAAAGACCTCGGGTGTGTTGGGGGTGGCCACGGCGCCTTCGTTGTTCAGGCGAGTCTTGAGTTCGGGCGCGTTGAGCGACTGGTTGATCTGGGCATTGAGTTTGGCCACGATGGCGGCGGGCGTGCCTGTTGGCGCTACGACGCCGTACCACTGGTCGGCCTCAAAATCCTTGTAGCCGGCCTCGGCCACAGTGGGCAGCTCGGGAAGTGCGTCCAGACGTTTGGGGCTAGACACAGCCAGGGCACGCACCTGGCCACTCTTGATCTGGCTGATGACCGCTGGCGCGCCGGTGAACAAAACCTGAATTTGTCCGCCCACCAGGTCGGTGACTGCGGGCGCAGTGCCACGGTAGGGAATGTGTAGCAAAGAGGTGTTGGTCTGCATCTTGAAGTATTCGGTGGCCAGGTTGGCTGCACTGCCGTTGCCGCCCGAACCGTAGTTGAGCTGGCCCGGCTTGGACTGCGCCAGTGCCACCAGTTCTTTCACGTTGTTGGCTTTGACCGACGGATGAACCACCAGCACATTGGGCACGCGGGCGACCCAGGCCACGGGCGCAAAGCTCTTGACCGGGTCGTAGGGCAGGTTGGGATACAGCGATGGGTTCACGGCCAAGGTGCCGATGTGGCCCATGAGCAGGGTGTAGCCATCGGCCACCGACTTAGCCACCTTGTCTGCACCTATCGATCCACCAGCGCCCGGCACGTTCTCGATCACCACCGATTGGCCCCAGGCTTTGGTCAATTCCACGCCAATGGCTCGCGCCAGGATGTCTGTGGAGCCGCCAGGAGTGAAGGGCACCACCAGCTTGATGGGCTTGGACGGGTAGCTAGCGGCCGGGCTTTGCGCAGCCGCTGGGCCAGACAGCAAAGCCAGTGTGCTTGCAGCGGCGATGAGTAAAGTGGCGCTGTGTTTCATGGAAATCCTGTGCAAAGTGGACGAAAAGCCAACGTGGCAGGGCATTATGGTAGCGATTTCGGGGTACCCAGCACCTGGGCTGTCACTTCCTTGATCAGCTCCATCATGGCTTGTTGGGTGAGGGTGGTGGTGCGCCCCGAGGCGGTGGCCAGTGCCAGTTGGCTGCCCAATCGCGGGTTCACGATGGGCTGTGCCACAAATTGTTCGGGTTTGCTGGCAGCGGCCAGCGCATAGCTGGGCAGGATCGCGTGGCCGGCACCATCGGCCACCAAATCCAGGATGGCAGCAATGCCATCAATCTCCAGGCTGATGTTCGGCTTGCAACCTATGCTGGCCATCTGGCTTTCAACCAGCATGCGCAGGGCGTTGGGCCTGCTGGGAATGACCAAAGGCAGGTTGGCCACCTGCTTCAGCGCGATGGTGGCGGGTTGGGGCTCGATCGTCGCGTTCGCAGGACGCAAGCCGATCAGGAACAAGGCCTCCTCCATCAGGGGAACCGTCTCGATATCTGGCGAAGGCGGTGGGTTGTAGAGCAGGGCGATGTCCAGACGCCCGGTTTGCAGGGCCTCCTGCATGGAGACCGAAAGCCCTTCGCTGATGGAGAGGGCCGCATTGGGCAGTCGCTTGCGAAACGCCCGTGTCAGCGGCACGGTCAGCATTTTGGCCAGACTGGGAGGCAGGCCCAGCGCTACCCGCCCGGCCAGCGCGCCACGCACTCGACCCAGGTCTTCGCGGGCGCGCTCAACCTGGTGCAAGATGCCGCGCCCATGCTCCAGCAACAGCTTGCCAGCCTCGGTGGTGGTCACCCCCCGGCCGTTGCGCAGCAGCAAGTTTTGGCGCAGCTCCACTTCCAGCAGGCGCACTTGTCGGCTCAGTGCCGGCTGAGCAATGTTGAGCACGCCAGCCGCCCGGGTAAAACTCCCCAGCTCTGCCACGCGCACGAAGTAATCAAGTTGTTTCAAGTCCATGTCTATATTCTAGATATCCAGACTTTGGATATGCCGAAATTAAATAGCTGCTAGGTGTTTTACCGCCTTGCCGGTCGCTCCGCCGATGACAAAATCCTCCTCGAACAATTTCAACAAACGACGTGACAAGTACCGACATGAACACCACGCTCAAAGGCATATCTTCCATGGCCACACGCCAGGTGCTGGCGGATCTGATCGCGACTTATCAGACTGACAGTGGCGTTGCGGTCAACGTTGAGTCGGTCGGCGGTGTGGATGCTGCCAAGCGGGTGCTGGCGGGAGAAGCCTTTGATGTGGTCATTCTGGCGTCGGATGCCATCGCCAAGCTGCAAGCTGCTGGCCGGGTGGTGGCAGGTAGCGCAGTCGATCTGGTGCATTCGGGTGTGGCTGTGGCGGTGCGTGCTGGCTCGCCCGTACCTGATATCTCCAATGAAGATGCGGTGCGCAAGGCGGTTCTGGCGGCTGGAACCTTAAGTTATTCGACCGGTCCCAGCGGCGTGGCTTTGGCCAAATTGTTCGAACGCTGGGGCATTGCAGATGTGATCCAGGACCGCATTGTTCAGGCGCCCGTGGGGGTGCCCGTCGGTGCACTGGTCGCGCGCGGCGAGGTGGAGCTGGGCTTTCAGCAGCTCAGCGAGCTACTGCATGTAGACGGCATTACGATCGTCGGCCCTTTGCCACCAGCCATCCAGATCACCACCACCTTCACGGCCGGCCTGGTGACCGACTGCAAACAGGCTCAAGCAGCACACGACCTGCTGACGTTCATGACGTCCCCCGCAGCTGCGGATGCCAAACGCCGCCAGGGCATGGAACCCGCCTGATCTGGCCGCTACTCGCCGGATATCCCCATATTGATTCAAACAGGAGAACTCAAGATGATCATCGACTGCCATGGCCACTACACCACGGCCCCCAAAGCCCTGGAAAACTGGCGCAACCAGCAAATTGCCAGCCTCAAAGACCCGGCATTGGCCCCCAAGGTGGCGGACCTGAAGATCAGCGACGATGAGCTGCGGGAGTCCATCGAGACCAATCAGCTGCGTCTGATGAAAGAACGCGGCAGCGACCTGACCATCTTTTCGCCCCGCGCCAGTTTCATGGCTCACCACATCGGCGACTTCGATACCTCCAGCACCTGGGCCGCTATCTGCAATGAGCTGTGCTACCGCGTGAGCCAGCTGTTTCCCGATCACTTCATCCCCGCCGCCATGCTGCCGCAGTCGCCCGGTGTGGACCCCGCGACCTGCATTCCCGAGCTGGAGAAATGCGTCAAGGAATACGGCAATGTGGGCATCAACCTGAATCCCGATCCCAGTGGTGGTCACTGGACCAGCCCGCCCCTGAGCGACAGGGCCTGGTATCCCATTTACGAGAAGATGGTGGAGTACGACATTCCCGCCATGATTCACGTCAGTACCAGTTGCAATGCCTGCTTTCATACCACCGGTGCGCACTATTTGAATGCTGACACCACTGCGTTCATGCAGTGCCTGACCAGTGATTTGTTCAAAGACTTTCCCACGCTGAAGTTCTTGATTCCGCACGGCGGCGGCGCGGTGCCCTACCACTGGGGACGTTTCCGCGGTCTGGCCCAAGAGCTGAAAAAGCCATTGCTCGAAGAGCATCTGCTCAACAACATTTACTTTGACACCTGCGTGTATCACCAGCCGGGCATTGATCTGCTCAACACGGTGATCCCGGTCAAGAACGTGCTGTTTGCCTCCGAAATGATCGGTGCGGTGCGTGGCATAGACCCACAGACCGGTCACTATTTCGATGACACCAAGCGTTACATCCAGGCGTCCAAAATTTTGAGTGACGACGATCGTTTTCAAATCTACGAGGGCAATGCCCGCCGTGTGTTCCCACGGCTGGACGCCGCACTCAAGGCCAAGGGCCGTTAATCAAGGAGCAAACCATGTATCAACTCGGAGTCGTTCATCGCAATATTCAGCGCGCCGACAAGGCCGCTGTCGAAAAATTGTCGAAATTTGGCGTGGCCACCATCCATGAGGCCATTGGCCGTGTGGGCCTGATGAAGCCCTATATGCGGCCGGTCTACACCGGCGCCAGGATCTGCGGTACCGCGGTCACCATCCTGCTGCAACCCGGTGACAACTGGATGATGCACGTCGCGGCCGAGCAGTTGCAGCCCGGCGATGTGGCGGTGGCGGCCTGCACCACTGATAACGCCGACGGCTTTTTCGGCGACCTGCTGGCCACCAGTTTCAAGGCGCGTGGCGCCAAGGGCCTGATCATCGACGGTGGTGTGCGTGATGTCGATGAACTGCAGAAGATGGGATTTCCCGTGTTCAGCAAAGCTATCCACGCCAAGGGCACCATCAAGGCGACTTTGGGCTCGGTCAACATCCCCGTGGTGTGTGCGGGCGCGCTGGTGAACCCGGGCGACGTGGTGATCGCCGATGTGGATGGCGTGGTGGTGGTGCCAGCTGCGATGGCGCAAAAGGTGGCTGATGCCGCCGAGCACCGCGAAAGTTTTGAGGGTGAAAAACGGGCCAAGTTCGAAGCAGGTGTATTAGGCCTGGACCTGTACAAGATGCGTGAGCCGCTTGAAAAAGCAGGCTTGAAGTACATCGATTGAGTAACTACAAAGGTCGTGTGACGGTGTGCCCCTGTTGGGGCGATTTGCTGTCCGAAGGACTGATGAACCCTGGCAGGGGCACGCCGTCACACCACCGACCTCTTTGGAACCAACATGACAAAACCCACGACCGGTGACTTCACCAAAACCACGGGCTGGTTGGACTGGTACACCGGCCCGGCCAAACCGACATTCAAACTGCCAGCCGGCGCCGTCGATGCCCATTGCCACGTGTTTGGCCCGGGTGCCGATTTTCCCTACGCCCCGGAGCGTAAATACACCCCCTGTGATGCCAGCAAACACCAGCTCTACGCGCTGCGAGATCATTTGGGCTTTGCCCGCAATGTGGTGGTGCAGGCCACCTGCCACGGTGCGGACAACCGCGCCATGGTCGATGCGTTGGTC
>JBJOJH010000016.1:0-5621 GCA_046046715.1 Pseudomonadota bacterium
GGATCATCGCCACCGGCTTGGAGGCTGCGTGCGTGGGATACATCTTGATCTTGATGTCCAGCACCGTGGTCAAACCGCCCAAACCCTGCGCGCCTATGCCCAAAGCATTGACCTTTTCATACAGCTCCAGGCGGAGTTCTTCCACCTGGGTCAGCTTCTCGCCTTTGGCCGCTTTTTCCTGCAGCTCGTACATGTTCAGGTCGTCCATCAGGCTCTCTTTGGCGAGCAAAACTGCTTTTTCTGCGGTGCCGCCAATGCCTATGCCCAGCATGCCAGGCGGGCACCAACCTGCGCCCATGGTGGGAACCGTCTTCAAGACCCAGTCCACCAGGTTGTCGCTGGGGTTCATCATCACCATCTTGGACTTGTTCTCGGAACCGCCGCCCTTGGCTGCCACTGTGACGTCAATCTGGTTGCCCGGCACGATCTCCGTGAAGATGACTGCCGGTGTGTTGTCCTGCGTGTTTTTGCGGGCGAAAAGCGGGTCGGCCACCACACTGGCGCGCAGGGTGTTGTCCGGGTGGTTGTAGCCACGTCGCACGCCCTCGTTGATGGCGTCTTCCAGGCTGCCAGTAAAGCCGGCCAGCCGAACGTTCATACCCACTTTCAGGAAGACGTTGACGATGCCAGTGTCCTGGCAAATGGGGCGGTGTCCCAGCGCGCTCATCTTGCTGTTGGTCAGGATTTGCGCAATCGCATCCTTCGCCGCCGGGCTTTGTTCACGATCGTAAGCACGCGCGAGGTGGGCGATGTAGTCCGTGGGGTGGTAGTAGCTGATGTATTGCAGTGCAGAGGCTATGGACTCGATCAGATCGTTTTGCTGAATGGTCGTGGTCATGTGGTTGAACTTGTCGAAGTTAGGAAAGAGGATTGAACGGCCAGCGGGCGCAGTGTTGTGGATTTTGACAGCTCTGCACAACAGAGCCTGACAAGTTGCCAGCTATGCGCAAAGGGCAGGGCGACTGAGCAGGGCTCAGGGTCCAGCCTATTTCTCAAGCATCCACTGGATCAGAAACTTGGCCACAAAGCCCACCATGCCAAATGCCAGGCCCAAGAAAATGACAAAAGTACCAAAGCGACCTGCCTTCGATTCCCAGGCCAGATGCCCAATGATGAACATCATGTACAGCATGAAGGCGCCAACGCCAAAACTCAGACCAAAGGCTGCGATCTGTTCCTCACTGAAACCCAGCATCAAACGACTCCCTCAGGAGGCAAGCGCTCAATCAGTCCCTGGGTGTCCAGCAGGTCTTTGTAGGCGTGCCAGCTGGCGTGGCCCAACAGGGGCAGCAAGAACACAAAGCCAATCAGGAAGGTACCAAAGGCCAGCGCGGTCAACAGCATGATGATGGCAGCCCAGACCGCCAGCGGCGCTGGGTTGGTCAGCACCACCTGCCAGCTCGAAAGCACCGCCTGCAGCACATTGACCCGGCGGTCCAGCAACAAGGGCATGGCAATCACACTTGAGGCAAAAATGGGAGCCGCCATCAGACCACCCATGGTGAGCCACAGCTCAAACAGGTAGTGGTCCGGTGCCAGCACCACATGCCGGAAAAAATCGGCCGGCGTATTGATGGGTGCGGGTGCCATCAAAGTGATGAGCGCAGCCGACGTCAACACCCAACCCGTGCCGGCCATGGCCAGCAACAGACCAAAACGAACCAAGCACCAGTAGCCGCCACGCACCACAAAACGAGAGTGTTGCCAGCGTGTCCAGGTTTTCACCACCAATCCGAAATTGACCTCTTCGTGCCGTTCCAGGGCCCGACTGATGGCGTAAAGACTGGTTGCAAGTACCGGAGCCACCACCAGAAATCCAGAAAAAGCTCCTGCTAGTAGCCAAAAGCGATCATGCGCCACCACCAGCAGAGCGCCACCGAAGAGGGCAATCACCATGCCGTGCAAGCTGCCCAGCCATAAGGCTTGCCTCATGTCCTGCGCGCCTGCTTTCAGCCACCGAAATGGTGCCAGTAGATCCACTTGTCTGGGTTGAGGCAATAAAAACGGCGCGTTCGATCCCTGGCTGGGACTGTTGAAGGGCTGCTTGATCATGGTTGGAGCTTAACGCCAGCCCTGTGTTTCAAGATTGATCTGAGTCAATTGACGCCTTCAGGTGGCTTGGTCGAGGGCGCCAAACGCAAGTCCAGCTGCGTTATGCCTAAAAAAATGTGGCCCGGCTGATTTATCCTTGGTCTCATGACACACGCGCAGCCATCTTCAGAGAATGCGGCAGCCCCGCAGCCTACCCGCGAACTGCCAGTCATGGCCACCCCCTATGAGCCACCTCCGCCCACCGGTCCGCAGGCACTCATGGTGGAGCTGCGCTGGGGTGATCCTTTTCGGTGGTTGGGCCGGGGGCTGAGAGACATGGTGGCTCATTGGGGCATAGCGCTTTTTTATGGTGTGTGCTTTTGGGTGATGGCGCTGACTCTGGCCGCAGTCTTTCGGTCCAGCCCTGAGTACACCTTGTCCATTATTTCGGGTTGTTTACTACTGGGCCCGTTTCTGGCCATGGGGCTTTACGAGGTTAGTCGGCGTCGTGAAACAGGAGCATTACCTGACTTGGGCAGCTCCTTGACCTGCTGGGACGAGCACGTACGCAGCATGGGCATGCTTGTGCTGGTCATCATCGTGCTGGAATTGTTGTGGGGGCGCGCATCCCTGGTGGTTTTCGCGGTTTTCTTCAACACCGGCATGCCTTCGACCACCGGAGTTATCGAGGCGATATTCAACCCTGAAAATCTTGAATTTGTGGCTGTCTACGCCGCCGTAGGGGGCGTGTTTGCAGCGCTGGTGTTCTCAACGGCGGTGGTGTCCATCCCCATGATCCTGGATCGGGACACCGATGCGATTTCAGCCGTCATCACCAGCATGCGGGTGGTGTTCTCGCACCCTGGCGTGCTTCTGCTCTGGGGTTTGCTGATTACCGCCTTGGTCGGCGTGGCCTTATTGCCCTGGGGTGCGGGCGTGCTACTGGTGGGGCCCTGGCTGGGCCACGCCACCTGGCATGCCTACCGCGGCTCGGTACGGTGGCAGGAGCCCATGGCCTGAGACTTGAACCTCAGGCCTTCATCTAAGCTTTCTCAGTGTTCGGCCTTGCCAGACGTCGACATCAGGCGATCTGTGTAGGCAATCGCCATGGCCGACAGCAAGAAGGCAATATGAATGGCGGTTTGTGCGATCAACACGCGGTCGGAGTAGTTGTCTGCGTTGATGAAGGTCTTGAGCAGGTGTATGGAGCTGATGCCGATGATGGCCGTGGCCAGCTTGACCTTCAGAACGGACGCATTGACGTGACTGAGCCACTCAGGCTGATCTGGGTGGCCTTCCAGGTTCATGCGGCTGACAAAGGTTTCGTAGCCGCCAACGATGACCATGATCAACAAATTCGAAATCATCACCACATCGATCAAGGCCAGCACCACCAGCATGATGACCGTTTCGTTCAGGGACGTGATGGGGGCATTTGCCTTGTA
Source organism: Pseudomonadota bacterium (assembly GCA_046046715.1). GTDB lineage: Bacteria > Pseudomonadota > Gammaproteobacteria > Burkholderiales > Burkholderiaceae_C > JBEEJZ01. Next base: position 3,477 of record JBJOJH010000016.1, read on the forward strand.
GCCTATGCTGGTCACCAGGGCCTGCAGCGCCGCTTCACTGCCAAATGCGGCGGCAATCAAATGCTCCAGCTCGACCAGAAAATGCAAGACATAAACCGCCTGCGCGGCAATCAAACCCAGGTATAGCGGCAATTGCAGCCAACGACTCGCAAAAATCAAATTGGGCAGCGTTCGCAAACGCACTGGATTCTGGGCTTTCTTGTCGGACATCTGGAACTCTTTCATGGATTGCTTGACTGCTTGGATTTTACGGTTCGAGCCCGCTGTCATCTGGATGCGTTTATGTAAGCTTCAAGCCAGTCAGTGAAATGTAAGTGCCAGCCTCGACAGTCCGGGCAGTTCACCTACAACCAAGGAGATTTCTGATGAGTTCCCCAACTTCCGCCATTCAATCCATGCTTGTTGAAAACCGGGTTTTTGAGCCCAGCGAAGCGATGGTGAAGGCGGCACGCATTTCCGGCATGGAAGGCTACAACGCACTTTGCGCTGAGGCCGAGACCGATTTCGAGGGTTTCTGGGCTCGTCGTGCTCGTGAAAATCTGAATTGGACCAAGCCTTTCACCCAGACCCTGGACGAATCCAACGCGCCCTTCTACAAGTGGTTTGCAGATGGCGAGCTCAATGCGTCGGCCAACTGTCTGGATCGCCACATGGGCACCGAGGTTGAGAACAAAACCGCGGTCATCTTTGAAGCCGATGACGGCAAGGTCACCAAGACCACTTACAAAGAACTGCTGGCACGTGTCAGCCAGTTTGCCAATGCTCTGAAGGCCGAAGGCATCCAGAAGGGTGACCGCGTGCTGGTGTACATGCCCATGACCCTGGAAGGCGTGATCGCCATGCAGGCCTGCGCCCGTATTGGCGCTACCCACAGTGTGGTGTTCGGCGGCTTTTCATCCAAGGCTCTGCAAGAGCGCATCATCGATGCAGGTGCCGTAGCCGTCATCACCACCAACTACCAAATGCGTGGTGGCAAGGAGCTGCCACTGAAGGCCATCGTGGATGAGGCTATCGACCTCGGTGGTTGCGAGAGCATCCGTTCTGTGCTGGTGTTCCAGCGTACGCCCACCGCTTGCAACATGGTGGCTGGCCGCGACAAGACTTTCGACGAAGTCCTGGCAGGCAAGAGCACCGAGTGCGCACCGGTTCCCGTGAACGCCGAGCATCCGTTGTTTGTTTTGTACACCTCTGGTTCCACCGGCAAGCCCAAGGGCGTGCAGCACTCCACCGGTGGCTATTTGCTGTGGACCAAGATGACCATGGATTGGACCTTCGACCTGAAGCCCAATGATGTGTTCTGGTGCACGGCCGACATCGGCTGGATCACCGGTCACTCCTACGTGGCCTACGGCCCCTTGGCAGCTGGTGCGACCCAGATCATTTTTGAAGGCGTGCCCACCTATCCCAATGCTGGCCGCTTCTGGCAAATGATCGAGCGCCACAAGTGCACCATCTTCTACACCGCTCCCACCGCCATTCGTTCGCTGATCAAGGTGGCTGAGTCTGATCCCTCGGTTCACCCCGATCGCTCCGATTTGTCCAGCCTGCGCATCCTGGGTTCTGTGGGTGAACCCATCAACCCCGAAGCCTGGATGTGGTTCTACAAGAACGTCGGTGGCGAGCGTTGCCCGATTGTGGATACCTTCTGGCAAACCGAGACCGGTGGCCACATGATGGCTCCCATGCCCGGTGCCACGCCCCTGGTTCCCGGTAGCTGCACCTTGCCCTTGCCCGGCATCATGGCTGCCATCGTTGACGAGGTGGGCAATGACATCCCTAACGGCACGGGTGGCATTTTGGTCATCAAGCGTCCATGGCCCTCGATGATCCGGACTATCTGGAATGATCCCGAGCGTTTCAAGAAGAGCTATTTCCCCGAGGAAATGGGCGGCAAGATGTACCTGGCTGGCGACGGCGCTGTGCGCAGTGCAGACCGTGGCTACTTCCGCATCACCGGTCGTATCGACGACGTTCTGAACGTGTCCGGCCACCGCATGGGCACCATGGAGATTGAATCGGCTCTGGTGGGTAAAACAGACCTGGTGGCAGAAGCTGCCGTGGTGGGCCGCCCCGACGACCTGACCGGTGAAGCGATTTGCGCCTTTGTGGTGCTGAAGCGCGCTTGCCCCGAGGGTGCTGAAGCCA
>JBJOJH010000017.1:0-11298 GCA_046046715.1 Pseudomonadota bacterium
TGCTTCCGGTAGCCGGCCACAAAAAACGGCCCGAAGGCCGTTTTTTGCGAGGGCAGAGCAGCCTTACTCGACCTTGGCCTTGGCGCGCAGGGATTCCTGGAACTGGGCCAGTCGTTGCTGCTGCATTTGCTGGGCGATCTGGGGCTTGAGTTCTTCAAACTTGGGCAACTGGGCGTCACGCACGTCTTCCAGGCGGATGATGTGAAAGCCAAACTGTGAGCGCACCGGTGTCTCGGTGGTCTTGCCTTTTTCCAGGGCAACCATGGCCTCGGAGAACTCTTTCACATAGCTGCCAGCAGCTGCCCAGTCCAGGTCGCCACCCTTGGCACCGGAGCCGGGGTCCTTGGAGGCCTTCTTGGCGATGTCTTCAAACTTGCCGCCTTTTTTGAGCTGAGCAATGATGGCCTTGGCTTCGGCTTCTTTTTCCACCAGGATGTGGCGAGCACGGTATTCCTTGCCACCGTTGGCCGCTGCAAACTTGTCGTACTCGGCCTTCAGGTCGGCATCCGACACGGGGTTGGTCTTTTGATAGTCGGCAAACAGCTCACGGATCAGGATGGACTGACGGGCCAGTTCGAGCTGGCTGCGGAAGTCTTCGCTGTTTTCCAGGCCACGAGCCTGGGCTTCTTGTACAAAGATTTCACGGGCGATCACTTCGTCGCGCATCTGGCCCTGCATTTCAGGGGTGATGGGGCGGCCGGCGCGAGCCACTTGCGTCGCTAGGGCGTCCAGACGTGTCTTGGGGACGGCCTTGCCGTTGACGATAGCAATGTTCTGGGCCGCGGCGGGCACAGCCATGGCACCGGTCAGAGCGACAGCAGCAAGAGTGGCGAGGAGTGTTTTTTTCATGGTGTTTCCTGAAGTTCCCGGCTAGGGCCGAGCCAATGACAAAAAAGTGAAATGTTGGAAATATGGAAGGGTTGGCGGTGCCGACTATTTGTCGGTCTAGTGGGTTTCTATGGCCAGTGCGTGCAAGCCCCGGTCCATGAATTCGCGCAGAGCATCATACACAAGCCGATGGCGTGCCACGGGCCGTAAACCATCAAAAGCGGGTGCCGCGATACGAACCCGAAAATGGGTGCCGTAGCCCTCGGCGCCTGCACCGGCGTGCCCGGCATGCGCCGCGCTTTCGTCCAGCACTTCCAGAGCAGTGGGGCTCAGGGCGGCCTGCAGGCGGGCAGACAGTTCTTCGGCGGTGGGCAAACCACCGGCCACTGTGGGTACCGCGCTCATGCTTCGTTGTCGCCTGATTTGAGGTGGGGCGAGATGTACAGGCCCTGTGCGATCAAAAAGACCAGCGGGAACGCGTAGCCCCACAGCTTGAAATTGACCCAGGCCTCGGTGCTGAAGTAAGCCGCCACATAGGCATTGATGGCCGCCATGAAAAGGCTGTAAACAATCCAGACCACGTTGAGCCGGTGCCACACACGGTCGGGTAGTTCCAGCTGGCTGCCCAGAAGCAGCTTGAGAAAGTTCTTTTTCATGACCCAGACGGCCACGGCCAGGGCTATGGCGATGGCGGCGTACAGCACGGTGGGTTTCCATTTGATGAAACGCTCGTCGTGCAGCGACAGGGTCAGGGCGCCAAAGCCCAGCACCAGCAGCAGCGTGATCTTCTGCATGGTTTGCAGCTTGCGGTCCATGGCGTAAATGATGGCCATCTGAACGGTGGTTGCCGCCATCAGCACCGCGGTGCCCAGGTAGATGTCCTGGTACTTGTAGGCGCCAACAAACAGCACCAGGGGCAAAAAATCCAGAAGTATTCTCATGAGGGCGTGAAGTTTAACGAGGCGGAATTCATACAGTAGCGCAGGCCGGTGGGCGCGGGGCCGTCCTCAAAAACATGGCCCAGGTGGGCACCACAGTCGGCGCAGTGCACCTCGGTGCGCTTCATCCACAGCAGGCCGTCTTCTTTGGTAGCCACAGCGTCGGGGCTGATGGGTTCAAAGTAACTGGGCCAGCCAGTTCCGGACTCGTACTTGGTCTGCGCATCAAACAAAGGGCGGTCGCAACAGATGCAGCTGTAAACGCCTGAGGCCTTTTGCTGGGCCAGGCGCCCTGTATGGGCGCGCTCGGTGGCTTCGTGGCGGGTCACCTGGTAGGCCAGGGGCTCGGCACCCTTGGCTGCCAGCAGGGCTTTCCATTCGTCATCGGTTTTCTGGATTTTGTAGGTCATGGGGCTGAAAAGTGACATAGAGGAGAGAGGGGTGTGAGGATCAGGACCATCAGGAACATCACGATGAGCAGCTGATGGCTATGCCGGCGGCCCAGTCGGGCGCCACGTCGGCATAGGCCTCGAAGCCGGGGTGTTCATCAAAAGGGCGCTGCAGCAAGGTGAGCAAGGTTTGTATTTCCGAAAAATCGCCTTGTTTGGCTTGGCGGATGGCAACTTCGGCCAGGTGGTTGCGCAACACATATTTGGGGTTGCTCTTCAACATGTGCTCGGCAGCCTTGGCGCGCCGATCTTGCGGCAAACGAGCCTGGTAGCGAGCCAGCCAGGCATCCAGAGCAGCCCGATCGGCAAACAGATCGCGCACCAGATCAGGGTCGCCGCCGCCCGTCACAACGCTCACACGGCGCCAAAACACCGTGAAATCGACCGCATTATTGGCCAACAGTGCCAGCACCTCTTGCGCCAGAGCAAGGTCGCCGTCCTGCGCCTCCAGCAGCCCGAGTTTGGCGCGCCACAGACGCAACTGGGCCTCTGAGTAGCTGCTCTTGAAAACCTCCAGCGCGTCCATGGCCTGCTGGGGGTCGTCCAGCAGCGGCCGCATGGCCTGGCTCAGGGCATACAGGTTCCAGTGGGCCACATTGGGCTGCTGGTTGTAGGCATAGCGTCCCTGCGTGTCCGAGTGATTGCAAATGTGCTGGGGGTCGAAGGTCTCCAGAAACTGAAACGGCCCATAGTCGATGGTCAGCCCCAGCAGGCTCATGTTGTCGGTGTTCATCACACCGTGACAAAAGCCCACAGCCTGCCATTGGGCGACCAACTCGGCGGTGCGCTGGGCCACGGTCTGCAGCAGGGCGGCGTAGGGCTGAGGTGCTTGCCGGCAGGCGGGAAGGTGGCGGTCGATAAAGGCATCGACGAAGGTGCGCAAGTCCTCGTGCAGGTCGTGATGGCAAAAATGCTCGATGTGCCCAAAGCGCTCAAATCCGGGGGCCACCCGGGTCACGACCGCGGCGGTTTCGATCTCTTCGCGGCGCACGGCGGCATTCGAGCCGGTCACGCACAGGGCGCGGGTGGTCGGTATGCCCAGGCCATGCATGGCTTCGCTGCATAAAAACTCGCGGATGCTGGAGCGCAGCACGGCCCGCCCGTCGCCCATGCGCGAGTAAGGTGTGCGCCCAGCGCCCTTGAGCTGGATCTCTAGGCTCGTGGATGAGGAGGCCTGATCAGAATGCCCTGGGGCAGCCACCAGCACTTCACCCAGCAGAATAGCCCGGCCATCCCCAAGCTGCCCCGCCCATTGCCCGAACTGGTGACCGCTGTACACGCTGGCCAAGGGCTGGCTGCCCGGCAAAAGGGTGTTGCCCGTCAGCGCAGCAAGCCAAACGTCAGATGTCTGCCATCCGGTGGGCAAGCCCAACAGCTCGCCCACCTGCGCACTGGCCGCCACCCAGTAGGGCGCCGGCAAATGGCTGGGTGACAAGTGCGTGCCAAACGCAGGGCCCAGGGCGGCAAAGCGATTGAGCCAGGTCCAGTGGGCAGGTGTGGGAGGCGCAGTGGTCATGGCGGACGATTGTCCGACAGGGCACCACACACGTTTGAAGTAAGGATTTGTACCTCGGTCTGCGAGATACTGTGCTCCCCGCCACAGGTGGGTGCGCGCACAAATACGACCCTATAGGAGACTTTACATGCTTGGCCTGATGCAAAACCAGCAATTGCTGATTTCTTCCCTGATTGAGTTTGCCGACCGTCACCACCCCGAAGGGGAAATCGTTTCTCGGCGGGTAGAGGGCGATCTGCACCGCTGCACCTACCGTGACATCGCACGACGCTCGCGTCAGCTGGCCAACGCCCTGGACGAGGCCGGTCTGGCCTTTGGTGACCGGGTCGCCACCTTGGCATGGAACGGTTACCGCCACATGGAGATGTACTTTGGCGTGAGCGGATCGGGTCGGGTGCTGCACACCATCAACCCCCGTCTGCTGCCGGAGCAGATTGCCTGGATCACCCAGCACGCCGAAGACCAGGTGCTGTGCTTTGACATGACCTTTTTGCCCATCGTCAAAGCCATTCACGCCAAATGCCCCACGGTCAAGCATTTTGTGGCCTTGTGTGATGCGGACCAGCTGCCCACCGACACCGGCATCCCCGGATTGCAAAGCTACGAGAGCTGGATTGCTCCCCAGTCCACCGATTACACCTGGCCAGAATTTGACGAAAACTCTGCGTCAAGCATGTGCTACACCAGTGGCACCACCGGGCACCCCAAGGCGGCGCTGTACAGCCACCGCTCCACCTTGCTGCACGCCTACGCTGCAGCCTTGCCGGACGTGATGTGCATCAGCGCCCGAGACGCCATCTTGCCTGTGGTACCCATGTTCCACGTCAACGCCTGGGGCATTCCATACTCGGCGGCGATGACCGGCGCCAAGCTGGTGTTTCCAGGCCCCAAGCTCGACGGGCAATCCGTCTATGAGTTGATCGAGGGCGAAAAAGTCACCTTTGCCGCCGGTGTGCCGACCGTCTGGCAGATGATGCTGGGCCACATGGCGCCCGCCAAGCTGCGGTTTTCCACACTCAAACGCACCGTGATCGGTGGTTCGGCCTGCCCGCCGGCCATGATTGCCGCCTTTAACGTCGAGTACGGCGTGGAGGTGCTGCATGCCTGGGGCATGACAGAGTTGTCCCCCCTGGGCACCTTGTGCACCCTCAAGAACAAACACCTGGGTCTGAGCGATGACGAAAAAATGAAGATACGCCTCAAGCAGGGGCGCTCCATTTTTGGTGTGGACATGAAGATCGTGGACGGAGAAGGCCGGGAGGTGGCGCACGACGGCAAAGCCTATGGCGATCTCATGGTCAAGGGTCCCTGGGTGATCCGCGACTATTACAGGGCAGAGGGACCATCGCCCCTTGTGGACGGCTGGTTTCCCACTGGGGATGTCGCCACCATCGACGCCGACGGCTTCATGCAGATCACCGACCGCAGCAAAGACGTCATCAAGTCGGGCGGTGAGTGGATCAGCTCCATTGACGTGGAAAACATCGCGGTGGCGCACCCCGCCATTGCCATGGCCGCCTGCATCGGCATGAAACACCCCAAATGGGATGAGCGTCCCATCGTGGTGGTGGTCAAAAAGCCGGGCGCCGAGGTCAGCCGCGAGGAATTGCTGCAGTTCTACGAGGGCAAGATCGCCAAATGGCAGGTGCCAGACGACGTGGTGTTCATGGATGCGATTCCGCTGGGCGGCACCGGCAAGATTCAGAAAGTGCGGCTGCGTGAAATGCTGAAGGACTACCGCCTGCCCTGATGGAACTGTTTGCACTCACGGCGCTCAATGGCCTGAGCTACGGCCTGCTGCTCTTCTTGTTGAGCGCGGGCCTGACCCTTATTTTCAGCATGATGGGGGTGCTGAACTTTGCCCACGCGGGTTTTTACATGCTGGGCGCCTACATGGCCTACAGCCTGAGTGGCTCGCTGGGCTTTTGGCCTGCACTGCTGTTAGCGCCTGTGCTGGTGGGCTTTCTGGGCGCAGTGTTTGAGCGCACCGTATTGCGGCGCGTGCACCGCCACGGACAGGTGGCCGAGTTGCTGGTGACCTTTGGTTTGGGCCTGGTCATGGTGGAGCTGGTGCAGCTCATCTGGGGCAGGGTTGCCGTGGATTACCGCATTCCAGACGAGCTGCAAGGCCAGCTCACCCTGGCTGGTTTGCCATTGCCGCGTTACCGGGCTTTCATGATGGGTGTGTCCCTGGTGGTGCTGGCCACGCTGGGGTGGGGACTCAAACGGACGCGTGCAGGCCTGGTGATTCAGGCGGCGCTGACCCATCCGGAGACCGTACAGACCCTGGGTCATGACGTTCCTCGCCTGCTGATGGCAGTGTTTGGGGGCGGGGCTGCGTTGGCCGCACTGGCCGGTGCACTGGGTGGCAATGTTTTTGTCACCGAGCCCGGCATGGCAGCCACCGTGGGCAGCGTGATTTTTGTGGTGGTGGTCGTGGGCGGGCTTGGCTCTTTGGCTGGGGCGTTTCTGGCGTCCTTGCTGATCGGCCTGCTGCAAACCTGGGCCGTGGGGCAAAGTGGCTGGCTCAGTCAGGTGGCCCCGATGCTGCCCTTTGCACTGCTGGTGCTGATGCTGGTGTGGCGCCAACGCGGCCTGCTGGGTGAGCGCGACGCATGAGGGGCCACATCTTGCCCTGGGGCTTGTTTGTCCTAACTATGGTGTCTGCGCCCTGGGTGTTTGACAGCGCGCTGGGCCTGAATCTGCTGAGCCAGATGGGCATCGCCATGATTGCCTGCCTCAGCTTCAACTTGCTGTTTGGCCAGGGAGGCATGCTGAGTTTTGGCCATGCGGTTTACACCGGCGTAGGCGCCTATGCCGCCATACACGCACTCAGGTGGATGGCCGCGCACAGCGCCTGGGCACTGCCGGTCAGCGCTGTGCCGCTGCTGGGTGGCTTGGCCAGCGCGGGGGTGGCGGTGGTGCTGGGGGGCATCACCACCCGGCGTGGTGGCCTGTCGCTGGCCATGATCACCCTGGGCCTGGGCGAGCTCGTGTACGCCGCCGCCCATATGTTTGAGCCCGTGTTCGGTGGGGAAGGGGGCTTGTCTGCCAACCGGGTAATGGGCAGCAGGCCGCTGGGCATCAGCCTGGGGCCACAGCTGGAGCTTTATGCATTGATTGCCGCCTACACCCTCTTGTGCGCGGGGATGATGGCGGTCTTGACCCGTGCTCCCCTGGGGCGGGCGCTGGCCGCGGTGCGCGAAAACCCCGAGCGCGCCGGCTTTTTGGGGCTGGATGAGGCCCGTGTGCGCTATCGCGTATTTGTGTGGGCGGCATTTTTTGCCGGCATTGCTGGCGGCTTGGCAGCACTGAATTTTGAGAATGTCACGCCCGAGGTGTTCAGCAGCCACCGCTCGGGCAGTTATGTGCTGTTCACCTACCTGGGCGGCGCCGGCTACTTTTTCGGGCCTGTTCTGGGTGCGGTGTTGATGGTGCTTACCCAGGTCCTGCTGAGCAGCTACACACCAGGATGGCTGCTCTATCTGGGCTTGTTTTTTGTGGGCATGGTGGTGCTGGCACCTCAGGGCCTGGCGAGCCTGCCCACGCGGTTTTGGGGGCAACTTCAGCATCAGCAACCGCAGGGCAGAGATGTACGCGGCTCGATCTACCTTGCTGTGGGCGCCGCCTTTACGCTGGCGGGTAGCATCACCTTGATCGAAATGGGCTACCACTTGCAACTGGGTTCCGCGCTGGGGCCAGACAAGGCCTTGTGGGGCTTGTCGCTGCGCACCGATCAGCCCTTGCACTGGTGGTTCGCCGGGGCTGTTTTTGTGAGTGGTCTAGGTTTGATCGGGCTTGGCCGGACATTGCGGCAAGCGCGGCAAGTGCAGGGTTTGGCCACCGACTTGCAAGCTTTTCGCCCTGGCACCCTCGGTGACGGCAGGGTTTCAGAGGGCCAGGGCCAACCTGCGGGCCTAGCGCCGACGCCGACACCGCCTACGCAGGCCACCCAGGCCACCATCGCCAGACCACCCACGCTAGAACTGCACCAGCTCGGCAAAAGAGTCGGTGAGTCTGATCTTCTGCAAGACGTGTCCTTGAGCGTTGTGCCCGGCGAATGCCTGGCTCTGATCGGCCCCAATGGCGCGGGTAAATCCACGTTGTTCAATCTGATCAGTGGCCGCACCAGGCCCACCAGAGGCACGGTGCGCCTTGGGGCCCGGCGCCTGGACCGCCTCCAGCCCCGGCAGATTCATGCCATGGGTGTGGGGCGCAGCTTTCAGGTCAGTCACCTGTTTGCCGCCTTGAGCGTGGCTGAAAACATCCGTTGCGCTGTTCTGGCACACAGCGGGCTGGCCGAACGCCTGTTTCACCGCCCCAATGTGCGCGCGGAGATCGACCGCGAGACCCAGCACCTCCTGCACCAGCTGGACTTGTTTGAACGACAGCACATGCAGGCCCAACACCTGAGCTACGCGGAACAAAGGGCGCTAGAACTGGGCCTGGCACTGGCGGCTGACCCGCAAGTCATCCTGCTGGACGAGCCCACAGCGGGCATGAACCAAGCAGAAACCCAGCGCACCCTGGCCCTGATACGAGCGCTCACGCGCGGCAAAACGCTGCTGATCGTGGAGCACGACATGAACGTGGTGTTTGAGCTGGCCGACCGGATCGCTGTGCTGGAACAGGGGCGATTGATTGCCTGCGACACCCCGCAGGCGGTGCGCGCCGATGTGCGGGTGCAGCAGGCCTATCTGGGGCAGGTGCCAGACCCCGCTGCGCCCGACGCAACGCCCAGCGAGGTGCACTGAGATGTTGCAGGTTCACGATCTCTGCGCGTTTTACGGCGCCAGCCAGGTGCTGCGGGGGGTGAGCTTCACCGTCGCGCCGGGTGAAGTGGTCGCCTTGCTGGGGCGCAATGGCTCCGGCCGTTCGACCACGGCTCGGGCGCTGATGGGCTTGGTGCGCTGCACCGGCGACGCCCGCTGGCTGGGGCATCCGCTGATCGGCCTGGCCCCGCATGAGATTGCCCGGCTGGGCGTAGGCTATGTGCCCGAACACCGCGATGTGTTTCCCGGCCTCACCGTGCAGCAGAACCTGATCCTGGGCCAAAAGGCGCCAGCCGGAGCCAAAGCCCGCCCGTGGCACCTGGACGATGTGTACGCCATCTTTCCCCAGCTCAAGCTGCGCTCAGGCACCCGTGCAGGGGTCTTGTCTGGCGGGGAGCAACAGATGCTGGCATTGGGACGCACCCTGCTGGGCCAACCGGACGTACTGTTGATCGACGAGCCCACCGAGGGCCTGGCCCCTGCATTGCGCGAGCAGATTGGCGAGCTGCTCTTGCGCCTGCGCACAGATGGCAAGGCCATCTTGCTCATCGAGCAAAAACTGCAGTTGGCGCTTCAGGTGTCTGACCGCGCCCTGGTGATGGGGCAAGGGCGTGTGGTGTTTGAAGGGCCACCCAGCGACTTGCTTGACGGAAGTGCTATCCGCCGTCATTGGCTGGAGGTATAAAGGCCCTATGGCAAGCAAACAACAACTCAAACGCGTTCAGGCGCTGGTGTGGATTCTCATTTACGGCGGTCTGCTGGGCATCGTGGTCTCAGCCTTCATGGGCCCGAGCGACGCCGCAACCATTTTTACCCTGCGGGTGTGCGGCAGCATGGCAGTCATGGTAGGCGTGGCGCTGATCTACTTGCGTTCACGCATGACGGAAGACCGGTAGGGCCCTGAATGGTCGGCCCGGGCATGCCAAACTGATCATTGGCGCCTTATCGCTACAGAGCTTGAGCCCGTAGACGACAAAGCTCTGTTCCTTCACGAGATCGAGCTGGTTGGCGAAATTGTCACCCCCCACCTTGGCCGCCGTCGTCGCATCAATGCCTAGCGGCGTCACCAGGTTGCGGTAGAACAGTTGGCGCCAGTAGTCGAGGTACTTCCTGGTGGTGAGCACCACCTGCATCTCGATGGTGAACTTGTCTTTCATGCTGGCGAAGTTTGTGGGGGCAACCGTCGAGAAAAGGTGCTCGCACTGACGGGTTTTGGTGGCCAGGCGTATGACATGTGCAGTGATGCGGATTTGAAGGCGATTGCAGCGGAACGCCGTCTCAATTGGGTTGATATGAGATCAAATTCGATCCATAATTGACGCATGGAAACCAACTTCAAACGGCCGTTTGCTCAATATGTCAAAAAGGCACACAAGCCCTTGCAGTTGGCAATTGAAGATGAAGTAGACGTCGTTTGCGATGATCCTGAAATTGGTGAGCTTAAGGTTGGAGACCTGGCTGGAATCCGAGTCCACAAATTTCGCTTCAGTCGGCAGGAATATTTGATTGCTTATCGCGCTCCTAAGGACGATGTGCCCATGGAGTTTTTAGTTATTGATTTTTATCAGGTCGGAGCTCACGAGAATTTTTACGATGAGTTGAAACAGTACCTACGACAGGAAAAATCCAAAGGAACTTCAAAATGAGCCACGCTTTGACCGCACAAGATCTCTTTTCGGAGATGAAGCGCATGCCCTCGACTGAGCGGATCAAATTCTTTTCGCTCCTGACAAACCAGGCGTTTCGGGATGATGACTTCACGCATGAGCAAGTGTTCGGGCACTTACATCATGAGCCTTTATCGGCGTTTGAGGCGGCTGAGTATCTAGAGGTGTCTTTGCCAACGCTGCGCCGATATGTGCAGGCGAATAAATTGCGGCCCTGCCACACGGTGGGACGCAACCAGATGTTTTCTGCCGAAGAGCTTCGGGCCTACAAACGAGCTCGGCGGTAGAGACTTTTTTTCTCAGCCCTCAGGGCCCCACAGCCGTGATCCTATCTCGCCAGAGCGGCGGCAACAAGTCTGCCAGTGGTGTGGGTTCCCGATGCAATCCGTGGGCGGGGGACACCTGGCCCGGCACCGGTGAATTTGAAGTGGGATCTGCAAATGCCAGCTGACGCATCCACTGCACATCGAGCTGGCCGTCCGGTCCGGGGCGGGAATAGATCAGGCCCAGCATGCGCCGCGCTGCCAGGCTGCCCCTTGCTTGCGCCAACTGGTACAGGCGCAAGGCCTCGCTGTAATTGGCCACCTGGCCTTCGCCACGGTGCGCGCGTTGCGCCTGGGCCAGCAACTCATCTGCGGTGGTGGCAGTGCCCGTCTGGCGCTCGCTGCGCAAACGCTCTGCCACCCAGCGTGCGTTGTCTCGGGCCACACCCGATGCTCCGGACGCCGCCTGAAAGTGCAACAAAGCCTGCCCGAGACGGTCTTGTGCGACCTCTTGCATGCCCATCTCGATCAAGGCCTGCGGGTCGTCAGCGGCCACCGCACGGGCCAACAGGCTTTGATCGGGCGATGGCGATGGGTGCCGGCTGTCACTCAGCGGGGCTGTGCGTGCCTGGAGCAGCCACTCAAGGTACAGCGCACGCGCCGGCTGCTGAAGACGCAAGCGCGCCAGCCAGCGTGACGCTGCGGCCACATCGGGCCCTGTGCCACATCCCTCCATCGAACACCACGCCATGCCAGCGGCCGCCAAAGGTTCACCCAGGGACCAGGCCTGCTCAAACCAATGTCGGGCCAAGGCGGGGTTGCGATCTACGCCCGCACCATGCAGATAGACCAGGCCGAGCAGCCA
>JBJOJH010000018.1:0-4967 GCA_046046715.1 Pseudomonadota bacterium
TAGGCACCCGCACTAACGGCGCGCCTGACAACACACCAATTGGTGCCCATTGCGGGAATCGGACCCGCGACCTCTCCCTTACCAAGGGAGTGCTCTACCACTGAGCCAAATGGGCAATATCCTCAAGAACCTGTATGGAGCGGGAGACGGGAATCGAACCCGCGTCATTAGCTTGGAAGGCTAGGGTTCTACCATTGAACTACTCCCGCATCTTGCAGCACAAGCAGTCAATCAACCACTGCACAGCTCGACACTTCCATCGAATCGGCTCAACAAATTCTTTCACTGGTGGAGAGGGCTGGATTCGAACCAGCGTACTCGTAAGAGGGCAGATTTACAGTCTGCTGCCATTAACCACTCGGCCACCTCTCCGTCGGTGAGCCTTGGATTATGCCAGCTTTTTTACACAAAGCCTCTGCGCCCTTCGTTTTTCTGCGACATGTTGAACTTCACCAGCGTACGACAGCTTCCCCCCTCGCCGCAAGAAACTCATTAGCCTGCCTGAAATGATCGTTCCCCATGAACGGGATAGGCCCCCTCAGCGCAGACAGTGGTGATGGATGATTGGATTTCAAAATGCAGTGGCGCAAGATGTGATCACGGTCGTATCCCTGGCTTGCATCCAGCACTCTGCCCCAAGTCTTGTGCGCGTGACTCCCCCACAGCATGATGACGGCAGGCCGCGACTGGCGCACCACCGCCAACAAAATCTCGTCGGTCAACACCTCCCAACCTCGACCGGCATGAGTGGCGGGTTGGCCGTGCTCGACTGTGAGGCAGCTATTCAACAACAGCACCCCTTGGAGAGCCCATGGCACCAGGGAACCCGAGGAGCCTGAATGCTCAATCAAGCCTTCCCGTTGCAGCTCTTTGAATATGTTGCGTAGGGATGGTGGCACCTTCACGCCGTTCGCAACTGAAAATGACAGGCCCTCAGCTTGACCCACACCGTGGTAAGGGTCCTGTCCCAAAATCACGACCCTGGTCTGCGCCAGCGGGGTCAACTCCAAAGCCCTCAAGGGCTGGGGAGGGTAAATGATGGCCCCCTGCGCCAACCGATCTTCAATAAAGCCGCTTAAGGCCAAACCGGGCGCACTCCGCCAGAAATTCGCAGATATTTCCAGCCAGTCATGTGCCACCACCCATTCATCGGGCGCCCAACGTCGCAGGTGAGTACAGGATGCGTCAGTCGAAAACAGGTCTAGATTCACACCATTTACATGGGAAACAGTTTGGCCAATGCTTCGCCGGGGTCGGTGGCGCGCATGAACGCTTCACCAACCAGATAGGCATTCACGCCTGCAGCCCCCAGCCTCAGCACATCGTCCCGGGTGACGACGCCACTTTCCGTCACCAGCAGACGATCTGCGGGCACCTGCGTGATCATGGACAAAGTGGTTTCCAGCGAAACCTCGAAGGTGCGCAGGTTTCGGTTGTTCACACCCACCAGCGGAGTCTTTAGCTTGAGCGCTCGAGCCAACTCTCCTTCGTCATGTGCCTCGACAAGAACCGCCATATCCAGGCTGCGAGCGATCATTTCCAGCTCCGCCATCTGCCCATCATCCAGGCAAGCAGCGATCAGCAAGATGCAGTCCGCGCCCATCGCCCGGGACTCGTACACCTGGTACGCATCCACAATGAAATCCTTGCGAAGAACCGGCAACTGACATGAAGCCCGTGCTTGTTTGAGGTAATCCACCGATCCTTGAAAAAATTGCACGTCGGTCAGTACAGACAGACAGGCTGCACCGTTTTCAGCGTAGCTCTGCGCGATGTCCGCAGGGATAAAGTCAGGCCGCAACACGCCCTTGGAGGGGCTCGCCTTCTTGATTTCCGCAATTACTGCAGGCCTACCTGCCGCGTTTTTGGCACGCATGGCACCTACAAAATCCCGGGTCAGGACACGGGACTCGGCATCTGCTCGCATGTCAGCAAAGGACTTACGCCGGATTGCAGCAGCGATTTCCTCGCGCTTGACCGAAACGATTTTTTCAAGAATGTCAGACACAGATGGCTCCTTATGCCAGTTGATTCGTCAAGTGGGCCAATAGATCCAGCCTGGACCTTGCTGCACCTGAATCAATGGCAGCTCGAGCCAACACGATGCCCGCCTGCATGGAATCGGCCACATTGGCTGCGTAGAGTGCAATACCCGCATTCAGGATGACGATGTCGCGAGCAGCGCCCGCCTGGCCCTCCAGGACTCCAAGCAGCATGGCTCGGGACTGCTCAGGGGTCTCGACGCGCAAAGCACGGTTGCCAGCCATCGTCAGGCCAAAGTCTTCGGGATGAATTTCGTACTCGGTGATCTGCCCATCCTTCAGTTCACCAACCACCGTAGCTGCCCCCAGACTGACCTCGTCCATCCCGTCCTTGCCGTAGACCACGATCGCGTGTTCCGCCCCCAGTCGGTGCAAGGCACGAACCTGTATGCCCACCAGATCCGGGTGAAAGACGCCCATCAGGATATTGGGTGCGCCGGCAGGGTTGGTCAGTGGTCCCAAAATGTTGAAGATCGTCCTCACGCCCAACTCTTTGCGCACCGGGGCGACGTTTTTCATGGCCGGATGGTGATTGGGGGCAAACATGAATCCCACGCCCACCTCAGCAATGCATCTGGCGATGTGCTCTGGCGGCAAATTGATGTTGATGCCCAGACTCTCCAGCACGTCGGCGCTGCCGCTTTTGCTGCTCACACTGCGACCGCCGTGCTTGCTGACGCGGGCCCCTGCTGCTGCTGCCACGAACATGGAACAGGTCGAAATGTTGAAGGTGTGCGAGCCATCCCCGCCCGTGCCGACGATATCGACCAGGTTGGTCTTGTCGGCTACATGCACCTTGGCGGAAAACTCACGCATCACTTGCGCTGCGGCTGTGATTTCGCCGATGGTTTCCTTCTTGACGCGCAGGCCTGTGATCAAAGCCGCCATCATCACGGGCGACATCTCGCCATTCATGATGAGGCGCATCAGGTGCAGCATCTCGTCATGAAAAATTTCGCGATGCTCGATGGTGCGTTGCAGCGCCTGCTGTGGGGTGATGGACATCCCGGGCTCCTTCAATTCAGACTTTAAAAAAACGCCGTATGGCTGCCACTGCCCGGTCCACACCTGCCGCGTCGACATCCAGGTGCGTCACAAAACGCAGACGATACAAGCCAGTGGCCAATACCCCTTGGTCTCGCAAAAACGCCAGCAGTGCCACAGACTGTTCACGCGCCTCACCCTGCAGGTCTACAAAAACGATATTGGTCTGAGGCACCTCGACGGCAAGCCCGGGCACATCGGACAAACCTTGAGCTAGCCGAGACGCGAGGGCATGATCCTGAGCCAGCCGCTGCACATGGTGATCGAGCGCAAACGTGGCCGCAGCCGCCAGAACACCCGCCTGACGCAAACCGCCGCCGGCCATCTTGCGGATGCGATGAGCGCGCCTGATAAGGTCCCGACTGCCACACAGAGCCGAGCCCACAGGCGCACCCAGCCCCTTGCTAAAACAGACAGAGGCGCTGTCAAAACACTGGGCAATTCGTTTCGCCTCAACAAAAACGTCGCTCCCCACCAACTGCGCCTGCGCGGTCGCCGCGTTGAACAGGCGCGCGCCATCCAGATGTCGACTCAAGCCCTTGCTGAGGGCCAGCTGGGTGGCTTGCTCGACATAATCAAAAGGCAGCAACCTGCCGCCCAGCGTGTTTTCCAGCGCCAGCAGACGGGACCTGGCAAAGTGCGCGTCATCAGGTTTGATAGCGCCAGCGATATCTTCCAGGCTCAGGGTGCCATCGGCCTGGTGGTTCACGGGTTGCGGCTGAACGCTACCCAGCACCGCCGCCCCACCCCCTTCCCAGCGATAGCAATGCGCCATCTGTCCCACGATGTACTCATCGCCTCGCTGGCAATGGCTAAGGATCGCGCACAGATTGCTTTGCGTGCCGGTGGGCATGAACAACGCTGCCTCGAACCCCAGCAAGGCTGCGATCTTGTCCTGCAGAGCGTTGACACTGGGGTCGTCGCCAAAAACATCATCCCCGACCGGCGCGGTCATCATGGCCTGCAGCATGCCCACGGTGGGGCGCGTGACGGTGTCGCTGCGTAAATCGACCCACTGCTTAGTCGTCATGACGGCCTCAATCCAGGAAGTTCTTCAGCATGGCGTGCCCATGCTCGGTCAAGATGGATTCAGGGTGAAACTGCACACCCTCCATGCGTACCGCATGGGCCAATGCCTTGTGACGCACCCCCATGATTTCGCCATCGTCAGTCCAGGCGGTCGTTTCCAGTTCAGCCGGGCAGCTTGCGCGCTCAATAGCAAGAGAGTGATAACGGTTCACAGTAAACCTCTCGGGCAAACCAGCAAACACGCCCTGCTGTCTGGTGGTGATCACACTGGTTTTACCGTGCATCAATTGCTGGGCTCTCACAATCTTGCCACCCAGAGCTGCACCTATGCTTTGATGCCCCAGGCACACCCCCAAAATAGGCAGCTTGCCCATGAAGTGCTGGATCGCCGGCACAGAAATGCCCGCCTCGGTGGGCGAACATGGCCCGGGAGACACCACCAAGCGCTCGGGACGGCGTTCAGCAATCCCTTCGAGCGTGATCTCGTCGTTCCGAAACACCTCTACCTCTGCGCCCAACTCGCCAAAGTACTGGACGATGTTGAAGGTAAAGCTGTCGTAGTTGTCAATCATCAGTAGTTTCATTCCAGCCCCTCCTCGACCAGTTCAGCAGCCCGCAGCAGGGCTCGCGCCTTGTGTTCGGTTTCCCTCCACTCCATCTCGGGCACGGAATCGGCCACCACGCCCGCGGCGGCCTGCACATGCAGCGTCTGGTCCTTGATCACGCCGGTGCGGATGGCGATGGCCACGTCCATGTCGCCGGCGAAGCTCAGGTAGCCCACGGCGCCGCCGTAGATGCTGCGCTGCACCGGCTCCAGCTCGTCGATGATCTCCATGGCGCGGATCTTGGGCG
>JBJOJH010000019.1:0-5457 GCA_046046715.1 Pseudomonadota bacterium
TATTTGATGTGTGGAGCCACTGGATCCACCCCTCTGCCGGGCTGCCCACCGTCCAGTGGTCCGTCCTGCTGGCCCTGGCGGCACTGGCTGGCCAGCTGGTCAAGCGCTACACGGGGCTCCCCAAGATCGTGGGTTACTCGGTTCTGGGCACCTTGGCAGCTTGGGCCGGTTTCAGCGGAGCAGCCTGGCCGCTGCAAGGCATCGGTCTGTTTTTGCTGGAACTTGGCGTTGCCGTCGTGCTTTTCGATGCAGGCGGTCGCATTTCGCTGCGCTGGTTCCGCCACAACCCCATGGTGCTGGCGCAAAGCATCATCGAGTCAGCCCTGACTTTTGCCGCTGTGGCCTGGACGCTGCATGTCCTTAAGGTGGACGACACGCTGGTCACCGACCTGGCTTTGCTGGCCATGGTGGCATCACCCGCCGTGCTTTCCAGAGTCGCCATCGACACCCGGGCTTCAGGGCCAGTCACCGACCGGGCCTTGGTCCTATCCACCCTGGGCACGCTGTACGCCTTGACCCTGTGCAGTGCCCGCGCGGGACTCCTCGCCCCCACGGCGACAGGGCTGGCGGGCACGCTCCCGCCGGTCTTGATGGTGCTGGGCGTGTCTGTTCTGGTGGGCGCACTGCTAGCGCTCACCTTGCGCGGTGCACTGCGCATCCTGTGCCCGGACAACGAAAA
The DNA here is from genome assembly GCA_046046715.1 of Pseudomonadota bacterium. Lineage (GTDB taxonomy): Bacteria > Pseudomonadota > Gammaproteobacteria > Burkholderiales > Burkholderiaceae_C > JBEEJZ01. Next base: position 680 of record JBJOJH010000019.1, read on the forward strand.
CAGCACCGTTTTCCTGCTGGCTGTGCTGGCAGCGGGCGCAGCCATCGCGGCCCACTTTGGAGGGTCGGCACCACTGGCAGCCCTGCTGGCAGGCATCGTCATCAAGCAAGTGCATCCCCGCCCATGGGCCTGGCCTAAACCTTTGGGCTCGGCCACCTACATGTTGACCATGTTGATGTTTGTGCTGGTGTCCGTCGTGGCGGCACAGGCTGACTGGACCGGCCCCGTTGCCGGCGTGGTGGCCGCCCTGGTCGGCATGCGTCTGCTGGCCAAGATCGGTGGTGTGGCACTGGGCAACGTGGGCAGTGGTGCCAGCTGGAGGCAGGCGCTGTGGGTGGCTTGCGCGATGTCGCCCATGTCGTCTGTGGCCCTGATGCTGGTCTCGCAATACGTTGTGGCTTCCCCAGTGCTGGGGCGGCAGTTGGCCAGCATCGCGTTACCAGCCATCTTGTTGATGGAAGTGGGCGGCGCCGTGCTCGCCACCACCGCCCTGTACCGAGCTGGCGAAAGCCTCAAACCCTGGGCGCGTCACCCGCAAGCCCCTGCAACCGGATCGACGCATGGCTCTTGAACCCTTTCAAACTTCGGCCGCACTCAGCCTGGGCGTTGAGCTGGAACTGCAGCTTGTCAGCACGCACGACTATGACTTGGCCCCCTATGCCGACGACATGCTGCGCCTGATGCGCAAAACGCCGCTGCCCGGGGCCGTGGTGCCCGAGATGACGTCCAGCATGATCGAGGTCTCCACGGGGGTCTGTACGTCTTCGTCGGAGGTGCTGGGCCAGTTGTCGCAGATCCGCGACGCCCTGGTCAAAAGCGCAGACAAGCTCAACATCGCCGTGGTGGGCGGGGGCACCCACCCTTTTCAGCAATGGCACGAACGCCGAATTTACGACAAACCCCGCTTTCGGGAACTGTCCGAGCTCTACGGCTACCTATCCAAGCAGTTCACCATCTTTGGTCAGCATGTACATGTGGGCTGCCCCAGTGCCGACAGTGCCCTGCTGATGCTGCACCGCATGTCGCGCTACATCCCGCATTTCATCGCCCTGTCGGCGTCCTCGCCCTATGTGCAGGGCCAAGACACCGCCTTCGACTCGGCCAGGCTCAATTCGGTGTTTGCCTTCCCCCTGTCGGGGCGGGCCCCTTTTACGCTGACCTGGGACGGTTTCAGCCACTACTTCGACAAGATGACACGCACCGGGGTGGTTCGGAGCATGAAAGACTTTTACTGGGACATCCGCCCCAAGCCCGAATTCGGCACCATCGAAATCCGCGTGTTCGACACCCCACTGACCGTGGAGCGCGCTGCCGCTCTGGCCGGCTATGTGCAAGCACTGGCCGCCTGGTTCATGGCCGAGCAACCCTTCATGCCCACCGAAGACGACTACCTGGTCTACACCTACAACCGCTTTCAGGCGTGCCGCTTTGGGCTGGAGGCTGTCTATGTGGACCCAGCCACCGGCACCCACATGCCGCTGCGCGACCATATTTTGATGACCATGGGCCAGATCGAATCTCACGCGACCCAGGTTGGTGCCAGCACCGGACTTTTTCAATTGCGCCGCAGTGTGGAGCACGCCTGCAACGACGCACGCTGGCTGCGCGAGCGACTCAGCAGCGAGCAAGAACTGGCCGAAGTCATCCGCCAGGCGGCCCTGCGCTTTCGGGGGCAGTTGAGCCGCGTTCAGTCCTTCTGATCTCGCCTGAGTTTTTGTAGGTGAGGGCAGGCCGGGCAGCCTGTATGCTCGCCGCCATGGGTGAATTCGACTTGATTGCACGTTTCTTCACACGCCCGGCCAGGCAGGCCGTGCTGGGGGTGGGCGACGACTGCGCGCTGCTGCAGCCAAGGCCTGGCACGCAAATGGCCATCTCCACCGACATGCTGGTGCAAGGACGTCATTTTTTTGCAGATGTAGACCCGCAAGCCCTGGGCCACAAATCGCTGGCGGTCAATCTCAGTGACCTCGCCGCCTGTGGCGCCCGTCCCCTGGCGTTTACCTTGGCTCTGTCCTTACCCGAGGTGGATGAGGCCTGGCTGGCCCCGTTTGCCCAAGGCTTGCTGTCCCTTGCCGATGAACACCAGTGCGAACTGATCGGCGGCGACACCACGCGCGGCCCCCTCAACATCTGCATCACCGTGTTTGGCGAGGTACTCGCCCCTGGTGGCCATACCCAGGCCCTGCTGCGCAGCGGTGCCCAGGTGGGGGACGATGTTTACGTCAGTGGGCACCTGGGCGATGCGCGCCTGGCGCTGGAGGCCTTGCAAGGCAAGGTCCAACTGGCGCCCCAGATACTTGAGCGCATACGCCCCCGGCTTGAACGTCCCAAGCCGCGCGTGGCCCTGGGCATGGCACTGCGCGGCATCGCAACAGCGGCGATTGACATCAGCGACGGCCTCAGCGGCGACCTGGGCCACATCCTGCAAGCCTCCAAAGTCGGCGCCCAGCTAGATTCAGACACACTGTTCAGTCTGATGGCAGATCCGCACGCCTTCGCCTCGGCGCGGCTTGCAGAAAGCCGGCCTAATGCCGGTGAACCCGTCAAGACCCTTGATTACATCCTGGCAGGCGGCGACGACTACGAACTCGCCTTCACAGCGCCCGCCAGCGCTCGCACCGCAGTGACTGAGGCGGCGAGCATCAGCCAGACCCGGGTGAGCCGCATCGGCTGCATCGACACTGGCACGGGGCTGCGGGTGCTGGATGCCAAGGGCAGGCTCGTGTCATCTAGTGCCGCATCATTTGATCACTTCGCCTGAAGCTGACGCCACTGCTTAAACCGGTTCAGGCCCCTTTCACCCCACAACCTCCCCAAATTAACCGAAGCCCCATGACAACGCCCTCCTCCTTTGTGCTGACTCGCGTATTCAAAGCCCCCTGCGATCTCGTCTGGCGCGCATTTACCAACGAAGATCAGATCAAAGGGTGGCTCAGCCCCCAGGGCTTTACCCTTCCCCACAGCCGTATGGACCTAAATGTGGGCGGCACCTTTCACTACTGCATGAAGGGTCTCATAGGCCCGGAAATGTGGGGCAAGTGGACCTTCCGAGTCATAGAAGCGCCCCTCAAACTGGAAGTGGTTCAGTCATTTTCAGACGCCCAGGGCGGCATCACTCGCCATCCCATGGCCCCCACCTGGCCACTGCAGACGCTGTCTGTCACCACCTTTGCCGAGCAGGGCAACGACACACTGCTGACACTGGGCTGGATGCCTTATGAGGCCACCGATCTCGAAATCGCTACCTTTGCCGCGTCTCACGAAAGCATGCGCATCGGCTGGGGTGGCACTTTTGACCAACTCGACGCCCACCTAGCGGCGCAGGTTGCCCAGGCCTGAGCATGGCGCGCCCCACCGCCCGCTTCATGCTGTCGCACCCGGCGCATTTCATTGCGCTGGGCTTTGGCTCGGGCTTGAGCCCGGTCGCTCCCGGAACGGCCGGCACCCTGTGGGCCTGGCTGGCCTTTTTGGCCCTGCAGCCCATCATGACCGACCTGCGCTGGGCACTGCTCATCGGTTTGTCCATTCCGGTGGGCTGCTGGGCCAGCACGGTGACCGCCCGCAACATGCAGGTGCTCGACCCCGGCAGCATCGTGTGGGATGAGGTGGTTGCCTTCTGGCTGGTGCTGTGGCTGGTCATGCCCGCCGGTTTTCTCGCCCAGGCCATGGCCTTTGGCCTGTTTCGCTACTTTGACGCGGCAAAGCCAGGGCCGGTCGGTTGGGCAGACAGCCTGGCCCACGGCATCAACCCACAAACCCACAAACACGCCTGGACCCTGGCCGGCCTGGGCATCATGGCCGACGACCTGGTGGCCGCCGCCTGCACGCTGATGGTCGTGGCTGTTTGGCGCTTTCTATGAGTCCGACACCCCTCCCGCAGGAAACTCTAGACACCCTGGTAGCCCAGTTGGCCCTGGCACTGCAAGGCCGGCACTGGCGCCTAAGCACTGCCGAGAGCTGCACCGGCGGCCTGATTGCCGCCACCTGCACCGAGATCGCGGGCTCCAGTGCCTGGTTTGAACGAGGCTTTGTCACTTACTCCAACGAGGCCAAAACCGAGTTGCTGGGCGTGGACGAAACTCTGATCACGCACCATGGGGCCGTGAGTGAAGCCGTGGTGCGCGCCATGGCTCAAGGGGCGCTTAAGCACGCCTATGCCGACGTGGCGATTGCCGTCACCGGCGTGGCGGGGCCCAGTGGCGGCAGCGCGTCCAAGCCGGTCGGTACCGTCTGGCTGGGCTGGGCCACGCCCATGGGCGTGGTCAGCGAACGTCAGCACTTTTCAGGCGACCGGCATGCCGTGCGACAGGCTACCGTCCAGCGGGCGCTGCAGGGGCTTCTGAGTCTGGTCGACCCAGCCCGATAACGCACTTCTTAGTCGCGCCCTTTAGCACAGTCGCTACCAGCAGGGCAACGCCCACCCCTTGCTGCCCACGCAACTGGAAGCTTTGGTCTCGACTGCGCTTGCTGATCGCAGCTAATTGAGCTAAACGGAGGCTAAAGACAGCCGCGCCACGACGGCAGCATCCTGCTCTGGCTACGAGCCCGCCACCACCGGAAACAGGTCATCCACCATCTCGGCACCATCCGCCAGGCGATCGATCAATCCCGCAAAGGGTGGCGAGGTGCGCCAGGGCCGCACCGCGTGGCGAGCATCATCGCCCAGGTAGCGCACCGAAAACACCCGCCTTTGCTGCGTCGGCCCCACCCCGGCACTGGCGTGCAAGGTGAGCATATGAAAAGCCACCGCATCGCCCGGCTCCAGCGCCCACGCCAGC
>JBJOJH010000020.1:0-4802 GCA_046046715.1 Pseudomonadota bacterium
AAGGCAATATCGGGCCCGACGTTGTCGACATCCGTAAGCTCTACGCGCAAACGGGCATGTTCACCTACGACCCGGGCTTCCTGTCCACCGCTTCCTGCCAGTCCGCCATCACCTACATTGATGGCGACAAGGGCGAGTTGCTCTACCGTGGTTATCCCATTGAACAGCTGGCTACACAGTGCGACTACCTCGACACCTGCTACTTGTTGTTGAATGGCGATCTGCCGGACGCCACCCAGCGCAGTGACTTCCATAAGCTGGTGACCAATCACACCATGGTGAACGAGCAGATGCAGTTCTTCCTGCGTGGCTTCCGCCGTGATGCGCACCCCATGGCTGTGTTGACCGGCCTGGTGGGTGCTTTGTCTGCCTTCTATCACGACAGCACGGACATCAATAACCCCAAGCACCGTGAAATTTCGGCCATCCGTCTGATTGCCAAAATGCCGACGCTGGTGGCGATGGCTTACAAATACGGCGTTGGTCAACCCTATATGTACCCACGCAACGACCTGAGCTACTCAGGCAACTTCCTGCGCATGATGTTTGGTACACCCTGCGAAGAGTACAAGGTCAACCCGGTGCTTGAGCGCGCACTGGATCGCATCTTCATTCTGCATGCAGATCATGAACAGAACGCATCTACTTCCACCGTGCGTTTGTGTGGCTCGTCGGGCACCAATCCTTTCGCAGCGATCGCTGCGGGTGTGGCGTGCCTGTGGGGCCCTGCACACGGTGGCGCCAACGAGGCGTGCCTGAACATGCTGGAAGAAATCCAGGCCATGGGTGGCGTGTCCAAGGTGGGCGAGTTCATGGAAAAGGTGAAAGACAAGAACTCCGGCGTCAAGCTGATGGGTTTTGGTCATCGCGTTTACAAAAACTACGACCCCCGTGCAAAGCTCATGCAAGAGACTTGCGACGAAGTGCTGAAAGAGCTGGGTCTGGAAAACGACCCGCTGTTCAAGTTGGCCAAGGCACTCGAGAAGATCGCGCTTGAAGACGAGTACTTCGTGAGCCGTAAGCTCTACCCCAACGTGGACTTCTACTCCGGTATCGTTCAACGCGCCATTGGTATTCCCGTGAACCTGTTCACCGGCATCTTTGCACTGGCCCGTACCGTGGGCTGGATTGCACAACTCAATGAGATGATCAGCGACCCCGAATACAAGATTGGTCGTCCGCGTCAGCTGTTCACCGGCTCTGTGCGCCGTGACGTGACCCCCATCAGCAACTGATCCGCTTCGAACGAACACAGCGCCCGTTGGCCGGATCGGTCAGCGGGCGCTGTTTTTTTGCGCAAGCATTAGCGGTTGCACTCGCTAAAATCTTCGCTTCACACGAGAGGCCCCATGGGACGCACCCTTTACGACAAGATTTGGGACGAGCACGTCGTCCACACTGAAGAGGACGGAACGTCCATTCTTTACATTGATCGCCACCTGGTCCATGAAGTCACCAGCCCTCAGGCCTTTGAGGGCTTGCGTGCAGCAGGACGCAAGGTCTGGCGCGTCAGCTCGATCGTCGCGACGGCAGACCACAACACGCCCACCACGGGCTGGGAGCTGGGCTACGACGGCATTACCGATCCCATCAGCAAGGAGCAAATCACCACGCTGGACAGCAATATCGCCGAGTTCGGTGCTGCAGCGTTTTTCCCCTTCATGTCCAAGCGGCAAGGCATCGTCCACGTGATTGGCCCTGAAAATGGTGCCACCTTGCCTGGCATGACCGTTGTTTGTGGCGACTCGCACACCTCTACCCATGGCGCTTTTGGCGCGCTGGCGCACGGCATAGGGACCAGTGAAGTCGAGCACGTCATGGCGACACAGACCTTGTTGGCAAAAAAAGCCAAAAACATGCTGGTGCGCGTTGACGGCAAGCTACCCAAGGGATGTGGTGGCAAAGACATCGTGCTGGCTGTGATTGGCAAGATAGGCACCGCAGGAGGTACTGGCTACACCATCGAATTCGGCGGCTCCGCCATTCGTGCCTTGAGCATGGAAGGGCGCATGTCGGTTTGCAACATGGCCATTGAAGCCGGCGCAAGGGCTGGTTTGGTGGCAGTGGATGAAAAGACCATCGACTACGTGAAGGGTCGCCTCTTGGCGCCGGGCACAGACGCTGTGACTGGTGAATTCGTAGGTGGCCCAGAGTGGGATCAGGCCGCTGCCTATTGGTCCACACTGCATTCTGATGTGGATGCTCACTTTGATGCCGTCGTAGACATAGATGCCACACAGATCGTCCCTCAGGTTACCTGGGGCACCTCCCCGGAGATGGTGCTGGGCATAGACGGCCATGTACCTGACCCTGACAAGGAAAAAGACGGCGTCAAGCGCAGCGCCATTGAGCGCGCATTGACCTACATGAACCTCGAACCCGGCAAGGCCCTGAACGACATCTTTGTGGACAAGGTCTTCATCGGTTCATGCACCAATAGCCGCATCGAAGACATGCGGGAGGCCGCAGCGGTCGTCAAGAAACTGGGCCAAAAGGTCGCCCGAAATATCAAACTTGCCATGGTGGTGCCAGGCTCGGGCCTCGTCAAAGAGCAGGCTGAGCGCGAAGGCCTGGACCAGATTTTCAAGTCGGCTGGCTTTGAATGGCGTGAGCCTGGTTGCTCCATGTGTCTGGCCATGAACGCAGACAAGCTGGAACCTGGCGAACGATGTGCCTCGACCAGCAACCGCAACTTCGAGGGGCGCCAGGGCGCCGGTGGTCGCACTCACCTCGTCAGCCCCGCCATGGCCGCCGCTGCTGCTGTGCACGGCCACTTTGTCGATGTACGGCAGTTCATCTAAGGAGAGGCACCATGAAATTGATCATCAAGATCACTGCTTTGGCTTGCCTTATGGCCTTGTCGGCTTGCAACACCCTCAAGGGCGTGGGCCAGGATGTGCAAAAAGCTGGTGCCGTGATTGAAGACGCCGCCAAGAGAAAATAATGCAGAAATTCAATCTACACCAAGGCTTGGTTGCCCCCATGGATCGGGACAACGTCGATACCGATGCCATCATCCCCAAGCAGTTTCTCAAGTCGATCCGCAAGACCGGCTTCGGCCCCAATCTTTTTGATGAGTGGCGCTATCTGGATGTAGGCTTTCCTGGCCAGGACCCCGCCAGTCGCAAGCCCAACCCTGATTTTGTGCTGAATCAGTCGCGCTACCAGGGCGCGTCGATTTTGCTGACCCGCAAGAACTTTGGTTGTGGATCTTCGCGTGAACACGCGCCTTGGGCCATCGATCAGTTCGGTTTTCGGGCCATCATCGCTCCCAGCTACGCAGACATCTTTTTTAACAACTGCTTCAAAAACGGTCTGTTGCCCATCGTTTTGTCTGAATCGCAAGTGGCCGAGTTGTTCGATGAGGTCTATGCCTTTCCAGGTTATTCACTCACGATCGATCTGGAGCGACAGGTAATCATCAAGCCACAGGGACCGGAAATCGCTTTTGATGTTCAGGCCTTTCGCAAGTATTGCTTGCTCAACGGCTTTGACGACATTGGGCTGACCTTGCGGCAGAAAGACAAGATTCAGGCTTTTGAGGCCGAACGACTGGCTACCAAGCCCTGGCTCGCCCGTGCGCAGCGTGCCTGACCCCACCACACATTGATCGATTGTCTGGAGTCAAGCACTCCAGACCCAACACCCCGTACACCTCATGAAAATCGCAGTCCTCCCCGGTGATGGCATCGGCACCGAAATCGTTGCCGAAGCAGTGAAAGTTCTGAACGTTCTTGATTTGAAGTTCGAGATGGAAACCGCCCTGGTGGGTGGTGCCGCCTACGACGCCTTTGGCCACCCCTTGCCAGAAGCCACACTTAAGCTGGCCATGGACTCGGATGCGGTGCTGTTTGGCGCGGTGGGCGACTGGAAATACGACAAGCTCGACCGCCCCCTGCGCCCCGAACAAGCCATCTTGGGCCTGCGTAAAAACATGGGGCTGTTCGCCAACTTCCGCCCCGCCATTTGCTACGAGCAGCTGGTGGGTGCGTCCAGCCTCAAGCCCGAGCTGATCGCGGGCCTGGACATCCTGATCATTCGCGAGCTGACAGGCGACATCTACTTCGGCCAGCCCCGCGGCCGCCGCATCGCCACCGATGGCCACTTCCCTGGGGCCGAGGAAGCCTTCGACACCATGCGCTACTCCAAGCCGGAGATTGAACGCATCGCCCATGTCGCCTTCCAGGCGGCTCGCAAGCGCAACAAAAAAGTCACCAGTGTCGATAAGGCCAACGTGCTCGAAACCTTCCAGTTCTGGAAGGACGTGGTGACCGAGGTACACGCCCAGTACCCTGACGTGGAACTGCAACACATGTACGTGGACAATGCCGCCATGCAGCTGGTCAAGGCACCTAAGGCTTTTGACGTGGTCGTGACTGGCAACATGTTCGGCGACATTCTGTCTGACGAGGCTTCGATGTTGACTGGCTCGATCGGCATGCTGCCCTCCGCCAGCCTGAATACCAAGAACCAGGGCCTCTACGAACCTAGCCATGGCAGCGCCCCCGACATTGCGGGCAAAGGCATCGCCAACCCGCTGGCAACCATCCTGAGCGCTGCCATGATGTTGCGTTTCAGCCTGAACCAGGAAGAAGCGGCCCAGCGCATCGAAGCGGCTGTGCAAAAAGTGCTGGCACTCGGCCTGCGCACAGGGGACATCTACAGTGCCGGAACCACCAAAGTCAGCACCCGAGAAATGGGTGATGCAGTGGTCAAGGCACTGGCGTGAAAGCTGTCGACCGGGCTGTAAGCCTGGTCTCAGCAAGCCTCCAGTACAATTTATACATGTTTCACGCCCACGC
>JBJOJH010000021.1:0-9524 GCA_046046715.1 Pseudomonadota bacterium
AGCGAGGGTTAGTTGCCCAGTCTTTCTCCAGGGCTTCAATTTGTTGAGCGCGGCTCAATTGTTCAGTCAGGCTTTGTGGCATGAAACACTCCTTAAGTTAAAGAAACCGATTGATCGCCGAGCATGTTCACGACTCAGCGAATGTGGCTTAACTATAGTCTTATATAAGAGTAAAAACACATCTTCTGTCTTATATAAGAGTATTTTTTTATTGTTTTAAATCAATCACTTGCACTCTAAATTTCACATTGAAAAATAGAACATCTCAATGCGAACAATCAAAGAGTGAACGACAAGCTCAAACTTTCGCATTGCAAAAAGAATGCGTGCTCAATGAAAAATTGAGCACGAGGTAACCGGGAAACGCTCAGGACCTCGAAGTCTCGCGTTCTCGACGACGCGACTGGCGGGCCACTGACACGCTGTAAGCGATGGTGGCGATCGTGACGGTGGCTATCAGTAAGGCAGCCGCAGCGTAAATTGTGGGATTGATTCCTCGCCTCGCGTAGCCAAAAATCACTTGAGGGAGCGTGTTAACACCCGGGCCTGACAAAAACTCGGAGATCACGACATCGTCAAATGACAGCGTGAAAGCCAGTAAAAACGCCGCCAATATAGATTGAAAAATTTGCGGGAAGGTGACTAAGAAAAACACCTGGTGCGGCCGTGCGCCCAGATCCATGGCCGCTTCCTCGATGCTGCGATCCATCTCAAGCAATCTGGATTGCACAACCACCATGGCATAAGCCATTCCCAGCAAGGTGTGACCGAGCACGATGGTCACCATGCCCCGCTCGGGCCAACCCAGAAAATTCTGGGCGCCCACCATCAAGAGCAACAAGGACAGGCCTATCACCACCTCAGGCATGACCAGCGGCGCATTCACCATGCCTGAGAATGCAGTGCGACCCGGAAAACGGCGGTAACGAACCAGGACAAATGCCGCGAAGGTTCCCAACACAGCGGACAGCAAGCCGGAAACCACTGCCACCTGCAGCGATAGCCAAAAACCATCCACGATTTTGGTGTCACGCGTGAGGGCCTCGTACCAGCGCAGGGAAAACCCCGTGAACCGGGCGTCTTGCCGTGTACTGTTGAAAGAGAACACCACCATGAACAACAGCGGCATGTACAAAAACAGATAGACAACGCTCATCCAAAGCTTGCCGAAGTGCTTTTCAAGAAGTGTTTTCATGAAGTCTCGTCGAGCAGTCTGCTAATGAGACCGGTCAGGCGCATGGCTGGTCTGGTGGTAATAAAGGGCCAGCGGTCCAACAATGAAGGCAATCATGATCACTGCCAGTGCCGTGGCGCGAGGCCAGTTGTTGCTGGTAAACATTTCGTCCCAGACCACCCTACCGATCATGATGTTCTCCGGTCCGCCCAACAACGAGGGAATCACGAACTCCCCCATGGATGGAATGAACACCAGCATGAACCCAGCCACGATGCCAGCCTTGGACAGTGGAACAGTGACCAGCCAAAATGCCTTGAAGGGAGAGGCGCCCAGGTCGTAGGCAGCCTCCAACAGGCGGAAATCCATCTTCACCAAATTAGCGTACAAGGGCAAGACCATGAAAGGAAGGTACACATAGGTCAGGCCCACAAGCATCGACACATCGGTGTAGAGCATTTGCAGCGGCTCGGTGATCACGCCCACTGCCATCAAAATCTGGTTAAGCACACCTTGATCAGCCAGTATTCCTTTCCAGGCGTACACCCGCAGCAAAAAAGAAGTCCAGAAAGGCAACATCACCATCATCAACAATGCGGGCCGCAAGCTGGGCTTGGAGCGGGCGATGAAGTAAGCAAAAGGGTAGCCCAGCATCAAGCAGATGACGGCATTGCACAGCGCGTACCACATCGAGCGCAGATAGGCTTCGATGTATATCGTCTGGAAAAGCGCGCCTCCATCTGGATTTCTGAAAATGGAGGCGTAGTTTTCGTACTTGAGCTTCAGTAAGCCCGTCTGGCTGTCCCAGATAGGCTTAAAGGGGAGTATGTCGTCGCCCATATCCACGAAGCTGATGTACAGCAGGATCAAAAAGGGCAACAGAAAGAAAACAAGCAACCAGGCGTAAGGCACACCAATCACAAAACGACGACCTGGTACAGGTAGCTTGAGCGCAGACATGCTCTCAGCCTCAATCGCGCAGCACGATGGCGGCACGGTCACCCCACCAGAAATAAACCGAATCGTCCCAAGTGATGTCACTCAGGTCTTGCCGTGACGTATTGGCTTCGGTAATTTTGACCAGGGATCCGTCACCTCCAGCCACGATGTAAGTGTTGTAGGAACCGAAGTAGGCGATCTCCTTGACCACCCCCTTGAACAGGTTGACATCCCTATCTGGCCGAACCTTGCTGATCTCGATCTTTTCAGGGCGTACAGCGATTGCAACTGGCATGTTCAAGGTGCCACTCACGCCGTGGCCCACCCGGATCTCGCCCAATCCGGTGATCGCCGCGCAATGATCAACCTCATCCTGGCTCAGATAACCCTCAAACATATTGACGTTGCCGATGAAGTCCGCCACAAAACGATTGGACGGATGTTCATACACCTCCTCGGGCGTGCCCACCTGTAGCACCCGGCCCTTGCTCATCACAGCAATGCGATTGGCCATCGTCATGGCTTCTTCCTGATCGTGGGTGACCATGACGCAAGTCACGCCAACCTGCTCGATGATGTTGACCAGCTCAAATTGGGTTTGCTCACGCAACTTTTTATCCAGTGCGCCCAAGGGCTCATCGAGCAGCAGCAATTTGGGTCGTTTCGCCAAACTGCGCGCCAGCGCCACACGCTGCTGCTGACCGCCCGATAACTGATGCGGCTTGCGCTTTGCAAAGCTTGTCAGCTGCACAAGATCCAGCATTTCACCGACACGCTGCTGGATTTCTTGCCGTGGTAGCCCTTCTCGCTTCAAACCAAAGGCGACGTTTTCCCAGATATCCAAATGAGGAAACAGTGCATAGGACTGAAACATCATGTTGATGGGGCGCTCGTAAGGCGGGAAGTCGGCAACGTCTTGCCCGCCCAACAAAATTCGTCCCGAAGTGGGTTTTTCGAAGCCAGCCAACATTCTCAGCAAGGTGGACTTGCCGCAACCGGAACTCCCGAGCAAGGCAAAGATTTCCCCCTTTCCTATCGAAAGAGAAACATCATCTACCGCCACTGACTCATCGAAGCGTTTGACCAAACCCTCTGTGACCAAGTAACCCATTTTTTCGTCTGTGTCAGTCATGAATCAGTACCCGCCTTGGGTCGCAGAAACAACAAGGGGCTGCTCATACTTTGTACAAACAGCCCCGCATGTGCCTGGCTCAGAGGCTTACTTGCCTTTTTTGAAGCTGTTGTATGCGTTGGCCAGGGCTTCGCGAGCTTCGTTAGTAAAGCTGCTAGGCGGAATCATCTTGGCCATGTAGTCGGCTTCGACAAAGATGGTCTTGTTACCGGCAATTTCAGGATTGACCTTGTCCAGACCCGCCTTGTTCGCCGTGGGGTAACCCATTTCATTGGCCATGCTCGCTGCGTTTTCGGGACGCAGATAGAAGTTGATAAAGGCCGCAGCGTTGTTCGGATGCTTGGCATCCTTGGTTACTGCCATCGAGTCGATGAACAGCAAGGCGCCACCACTGGGCAACAATGCTTCGATCACGTCCTTCGATCCATTTTCCTGGGCTCGGGCGGCAGCCTGGTTGATGTCGCCCGACCAGCCGATCACCGCACAAGCCTTACCACCGGCGATGTCATCGATCATGGTGGAACTGAACAGTCGGATGTCCTTGCGAACCTTGGCCAGCATGTCCGTGGCAGCCTTGTAGTCCTCTTGCGCGTTGGAGTACGCGTCCTTGCCAACGTAATGCAGTGCTACCGACATAATTTCGGAAGGGGTGTCCAGATAGGCAATGCCACAGGACTTCAGCTTCTTGGTGTATTCGGGGTTGAAGACCAGGTCCCACGCATTTGCAGGCATGGGGGTCTTGCCCAGTGCTTTTTCAACCTTGGTCTTGTTGATGCCAACCGTGGTGAAACCCCAAGCCCATGGAACCAAGTGCTTGTTGTCCGGGTCGGCCTTGGTCAAGACCTGCATCAGCGCGGGATCCAGGTTGGCCAGGTTGGCGATCTGGTCTTTCTTGAGTGGCTGGAACAGGCCAGCTGCGACTTGAGTGGGGCTGAAACCACCAGCCGTGCCTGGCACCACGATGTCGTACCCGGTATTGCCAGCCACCAATTTGGCATGCAGTGCCTCATTGGTCTCAAAGGTGTCGTAGTTGACCTTGATGCCAGACTCCTTCTCGAATGCAGCAATCATGCCTTCGGGAATGTAGTCGGGCCAGTTGTAAATATTGAGCACCTTTTCTTCGGTGTTGACCGGCGCTGCTGGCGCAGCTGCCACCGGGGCGGGGGCTGGCGCGGCAGCTTCTTCCTTCTTGCCGCAGGCCGACAGCAGCATGGCCGACATGGCCAGAATCAGTACATGTTTTTTCACGGTGAGATCACTCCAAAACAATCAAAGAAAAAATCAGTTTGCACCGAGGTGCGCCAACTTGAACGACTGGGCGTCTGAAGCAAAAACCAGGCCCCGTAGCCTATGGATTTTGCTGCAGCCGAATTCTATTCAATGTGGCCTGCTGCCTTGAGCTCAGCCCATGTTGCATCCAGGCACAGCCGAATCAGGGCCATCATCTCGTCGATTTGGGCACGCGTCATGATCAGCGGCGGCGCGATGATCATGCGATCACCCACCGCACGCATGATCAGTCCATTTTTGAAGCAGTGGCTTCTGCACATCATGCCCACGGCCAGACTCGATGGAAACAACTCACGCGTGGCCTTGTTTTTGACCAGCACCAGACCCGCGACAAAGCCGCAAGCATTGGCCTCTCCCACAAGGGGATGCTCAAGCAAGGCGGCAAAACTCTCGGCCAGATAGGGACCTGTGTCGTGCCGCACCTGTCCAGGCAAGTCTTCGGCTTGCATCAGGTCCAGGTTGGCCAAGGCAACTGCACACGCAACCGGGTGGCCGCTATATGTATAGCCGTGATTGAACTCGCCGCCCTGCTCGATCAGCACCTTGGCAACGCGGTCCCCCACCATCACGCCCCCCAGGGGAACATAACCACTGGTCACGGCCTTGGCAAACGTCACCAGATCAGGGCGATAGCCAAAGCGCTCGTAGCCAAACCAGTGCCCGAGACGTCCAAAAGCACAGATCACCTCGTCGCTGATCAGCAAAACACCATATTTGTCGACGATGCGCTGTATTTCTGGCCAATAGGTGTCTGGCGGAATGATCACCCCACCAGCCCCCTGCACAGGCTCTGCGATGAAAGCGGCAACTCGGTCGGCGCCCACCGCCAGAATCTTGTCTTCCAGCCAGCCGGCAGCACGCAGGCCAAACTCTGCCTCAGATTCCCCCTGCCTCGCCAGTTCATAAAAATAAGGCTGCTCAATGTGGGTGATGTTGGGTATGGGCAAGTCTCCCTGCGCATGCATGCCGCTCATACCGCCCAGAGAAGCGCCCGCCATGGTGCTGCCGTGATAGGCGTTGTTTCGGCTGATGATGACTTTGCGCTGGGGCTGACCGAGCAAGTCCCAGTAGCGGCGCACCATGCGCACATTGGAGTCGTTGCTTTCTGAACCACTGCTGGAATAAAAAACATGCTCAAAACGTCGCCCCTGGACCTCGGGAGCCAATGCGGCAAGCCGCGTGGCCAGTTGCACTGCCGGCACATTGGTCGTCTGGAAAAAACTGTTGTAGTACGGCAGAGTCATCATCTGCTGAAAGGCTGCGTCGGCAAGTTCTCTGCGACCGTAGCCCACGTTCACGCACCACAGACCGCTCATGGCGTCGAGCACCCTTGCGCCCTCGCTGTCCCAGACATAAATATTGTCTGCACGCGTCATGACACGCGCACCTCGGCTGCCCAGGTCTTTGAAGTCCGTGAAAGGGTGCAAAAAATGCGCGCTATCCAAAGCCTGTATTTCGGCTGTGTTGATCGGGTTCATGGCCGTTCCAAAGATTGAGGTTGGAAGATGTCGTCAAACATGCAGCAGCAGGTGCTCACGTTCCCAGGGTGAAATCACCTTCATGAACTCCTCGAATTCCAGTTCCTTGATTTCGGCATAGATGGTGATGAACTCCTTGCCCAGGACGTCGTGCAGTTCAGACTCGCGCCGCAGCCAATCCAGTGCTTCGCCCAGACTGCGTGGCAGTGCATACGGTGACAAATAGGCATCCCCACGCATTTCGGCTTTGGGCTTGATCTTGTTCTTCAAGCCCAGGTAGCCACAGGCCAGGGTCATGGACAAGGCGACATAAGGATTGGCATCTGCCCCAATCACCCGGTTTTCGATGCGACGCGCCTGTGGCGACGCAATGGGAGAACGTATGCCCACAGTGCGGTTGTCATGACCCCATTCAATATTGATTGGAGCCGCGGTGTGGCGCGACAGGCGTCGATAGCTGTTGACATACGGTGCGACCAGGACCATCGCCGCCGGGATGTAACGCTGCAGTCCACCGATGAAGTGATAAAAGGCATCAGAGGCAGAGCCATCAGCATTGCTGAAGATGTTCAACCCGGTTTCCTTGCTCACAATACTTTGGTGCACATGCATGGCACTGCCGGGCTCGCCCGCGATGGGCTTGGCCATGAAGGTCGCATACATGTTGTGCCGAAGTGCAGCTTCACGCACTGTGCGCTTGAAGAAGAAGACCTCATCGGCCAGCCCCAAGGGGTGGGCGTGGAAAAAATTGATCTCCATTTGACCCGCGCCAACCTCGTGGATCAGCGTGTCCACGTTGAGCTCCATCTTGTCGCAGTAGTCGTAAATTTCCTCGAACAGAGGGTCAAATTCGTTAACCGCATCAATGCTGTACGCCTGCCGGGAAGTCTCGGCTCGCCCACTGCGCCCCACTGGCGCATGCAGCAGCGTGTTGGGGTCGGTGTTTCGAGCCGTGAGATAGAACTCCAGCTCGGGTGCCACCACCGGTGCCCAGCCCTCGGCGTCGTACAAATCACAGACATGGCGCAAAACACTGCGCGGGGCAAAGGGCACCAGCTTGCCTGCGTGATCAAAGCAGTCGTGGATGACCTGAGCTGTCGGGTCGGTGGCCCAAGGCACGATACGAACAGTCGATGGATCAGGCCGCAACTGCATGTCGCGATCGGTCGGATCAATCACGTCGTAATACGGGCCACTTTGTGGAAACTCTCCCGTCACGCCCATAGCGACGATGGCTTGAGGCAAACGCATGCCACGGTCTTCGGTGAACTTTTGCCGAGGCAGAATCTTTCCTCTGGCGACCCCGGTCAAGTCTGGCACCAAACACTCCACCTCGGTCACGCGGCGCTCGTTAAGCCAGTTTTCCAGCTCGGTGAAATTCGACACTTTCTTCGCACTCATGCTAGGTCCTATGTCAGGCTATTTAGTTGGCCGATGGCAATCTCTGCTTGCGTCGCTGCTGGCAGGCTAGCCCAAACGCCCGGATGATGGCTCCGTAGAAAGGGATGTCCAGACTGCGCCACTCGGGGTGCCACTGCACCGCGTAGGCAAAAGCGCGGGCACCTTCAATCTCGATCGCTTCCACCAGACCATCAGGCGCATGCGCCAGTGCGCGCAGGCCCGGAGCGACCCGCGCTATGCCCTGACCATGCAGGGAGTTGACTATTGCACTCGGGGCGCCAGCCCAGGTCTCAAATGGGGAACCGCTCACAAAGCGTACCTCGTGAGCCAGATGGTCGTAGGCGTCAGCCAGGGTCAAGTCAGGGCGCGCCCTGTGGTCCAGATGACCCTGTCTGGCGTGCACGGTCTGCTCCAGGGATCCTCCCATGGCAACGTTGATTTCCTGAAAACCGCGGCATATACCCAACAACGGCACACCCTGTTTGACGCAAGCGCGTACCAAGGCCAGCGTGAGTGAATCACGCTCCGCGTCCAGGGGCAAGCTACTGTCGTGCACCTCTTCATCGAAATGGGATGGATGCACATTGGATGGCGAACCGGTCAGCATCACGCCATCCACCATCCCCATCAGATGATCGATCTGGGACGCGTGAGCGAGGGGAAAAAGTACCGGTTGCACCTGCGCGCAGTCTCGCAACGATCGTGCATATTTGTCTCCTAAAACCAGGTAAGGCAGCGTGTTGCCGCTCGGGCCCAGTGCACGGTGATCGGCAGGTAGCCAGACCAGTGCGGGAGAAATGTCAGTTGAGTGTTCCACCATAGGTCACTATCCAGTTTCAGCTTCGGTTTGATTGTCACTTTCACCCATGCATAGGGCGATGGTGCCACAGGAAATTGGGCAGCAGCTGCGATTTGCCCGCCTCCCTCCACCCTGGCTATTAAACTGCTTACCCAGTCCCCAAAAACGCATACTGCGCCCTGCCCTTGCCCCACAAACCTGCGACCCCGTGGCTTGCCTACGCCAGTCTGGCACTGAGCATGGCCCTGGTCGGCAGCTATGTCGCCTTGTCCAAGCCCTTGGTCGCAGCACTACCCGTCTTCCTATTGGCCTGGCTGAGGTTTGGCATCGGAGCCGTTGCCATGATCGGCTGGTTACGCAAGCCTGAGCATGAGCCGCGCCTGGACGCCCAAACCCGCCGCCTTTTGTTTCTGGAATCCCTACTGGGCAACTTTCTGTTTTCCATCTTCATGCTGTTTGGCGTGACCATGACCACAGCGGTATCTGCAGGGGTCATCATGGCCAGTATTCCAGCTGTGGTGGCCCTGATGAGCTGGGCCTTTTTAGGAGAACGCGTTGGGGCCCGTATATGGGCCGCCGTTGTTTGCTCTGCTTTGGGTGTGGGCTTGCTAGCGTTTGCCACGGCAAGCCCTGCCAGCCAGGTCGGGATGGACACCAGCAGGGTTTGGATGGGCAATCTACTGGTTTTTGGTGCCGTACTTTGCGAGGCGGCTTACGCAGTCATCGGAAAGAAGTTGACCGGCGCCATGGGTCCCAAACGCATTTCCGCCCTCATCAACCTTTGGGGATTTGCTCTGATGACGCCCTTGGGTCTGTACGCAGCCTGGGGGTTTGATTTTGGGGCCATTTCGCCCGGCAACTGGTTCTTGCTGGTGTTCTACGCCTTGGCCGCCAGCGTCTGGACGGTTTGGCTGTGGATGACGGGCTTGCGACATGTGCCCGCAGCACAGGCTGGCATCTTTACAGTCATGCTGCCGGTCTCTGCGGTGCTGGTGGGGGTGGCCTGGCTGGGTGAATCGATCAGCGCAGTTCAGGGCATCGCATTTGGGTGGGCCCTGGCGGGCTTGCTACTCGCGACGACAACCAAGCGAACCAACCCCATCCAAGCGGCGGCACCAGACAACCCTTGAGACGATTCCAGCCATTCAGGCCAGCGGCTCGTGAAGCGGTCGGTCGCTCACCACCATGCCGTCCTCATCGGCGTACAGCCAGTCTCCCGGGCAAACCCGTACCCCCTGAATCACCACCGGGAGCTGGCTGAGCCCTGCCTGTCTGCGCTCTGTGGGCAATGGCATAGAAGCCAGTGCCCGT
>JBJOJH010000022.1:0-3971 GCA_046046715.1 Pseudomonadota bacterium
GACCGGGAACTGCAGCATCTGGTCGGTGGGGCAGCTCCAGATGCAGCCCAGCATGGGCAAGAAGTACCAGTCCTTGAACTCGTCAGAAAAGCGGTGCTGGCGCAGAAAGTCGCCCAAAGGCTGCATCAGGGCTGATGCCTGAGTGGAGCCTTTGCCGCCTTTATCCCCTTGGTGTGCCAGCTGGGTTGCCAGGCGTGTGGCCAGTGCGTTGAATCGCACCACATCCTTGAGCATGCGCCAAAAGCGCCAATTCAGCAGGTTGCTGCGCTGGGCAAAGACTGTTGCCAGAGTAGACCCGCTCCATTCAAGCGCTCGGCCTTGCAAGGCACCGGGGACCTGTACCGAAAACGACATGTCCGACTTGGCGGTGGCCACGCCCAGTTCTTCAAACAGATTGATCAGGTTAGGGTAGGTGCGTTCGTTGAACACCAGAAAACCCGTGTCCACGCCGTGGGTGACGGGGCCCTGCGCCGTTGGCAAGGTGATATCCACCGTGTGCGTATGGCCGCCAAAGTAGTCGCCGGCCTCGAAAAGAGTGATGTCGGCCTGCCCGCGCAGGGTGTGCGCAACGGCCAAACCAGAAATGCCAGAGCCTACGATGGCGATCTTCATGCGCGCTCCAGCCCAGGCCTGTTCCGGTAGGCCCGGCGGGTAGCGAAATCAATTTGAAAAGTGCTCATCTGAAACCGGGTGGTATGTTCGTGACTGATTGGTTTATATTTGCACCCATAGTATCAAAAATTCTTTTGCAGGGAAAGAATTGAAGCAAAGAATGGATGTTCAATTTGCCGTTTGACAACTCCCCCAAACGTCTGCGGCGCTTATGTCTGGTGCTGGGCGATCAGCTCTGGCTGGCCAATCCTACCTTGCAGACGATGGACCCGGCGCAGGATGCGGTGCTGATGATCGAAGCCCACAGCGAAGGCGCTGCGGTTTGGAGCCACAAAGCGCGCATCGTGCTGTTCCTGTCGGCCATGCGCCATTTCAGGCAGACCCTGCAAGACGCGGGGCTGCCTTTGCATTACCACGACCTGGTCGCACATCAGCGCAGTTTTCAGGATCAGCTGACCCAGGTGCTGTGCGACTTGCAGCCCCAGGAGCTATGGGTCTGCGAGCCGGGCGAATGGCGCATGTTGGCGCTGGTGCAAAACGCCGCCTCCGATACCGAAACACCGCTGACGGTCTTGAGCGACACCCATTTCATGTGCAGCCGGACTGACTTTGAACACTGGGCCCGAGGGCGCCAGGAGCTGCGGATGGAGTACTTTTACCGCGAGATGCGCCGGCGCCATAGCGTACTGATGCAGGGCTCGGGCAAGGGTGCCACGCCCGTTGGCTGGCAATGGAACTTTGATGCTGACAACCGTCAGGCCTTTGGCAAGGCGGGTCCGGGCCGGGTGCCGGAGCCAGCTCGTTTTGAGCCCGACGCCATCACCCAGGAGGTGATGCAGCTGGTGCAGCAGCGTTTTGCCGACCACCCTGGCGAGCTAGCTTCCTTTGCCTGGCCCGTCACACGCGACCAGGCGCTGCAGGCTTTGCAGCAGTTTGTGAGCACCCGCTTGGCGGACTTTGGCCGGTTCCAGGACGCCATGTGGACCGACACGCCCTGGGGCTGGCACTCTCTCTTGGCGGTGGCCTTGAATCTACACCTGCTGGACCCGCGCGAGGTGATTGCTGCGGCAGAGTCTGCCTACCACCAGCAGGGCCTGCCCTTGTCCAGCGTGGAGGGCTTTATCCGCCAGGTGCTGGGTTGGCGCGAGTTTGTTCGGGGTGTGTACTGGCTCGACATGCCCGGGCTCCAGCAGGCCAACCACTTTGATCACCACCGCACTATGCCGGCCTGGTACTGGACCGGCCAGACTCGCATGGCCTGCATGCGTGAGGTGATTCAGCAGACCCTGCGCCATGGCTATGCGCACCATATTCAGCGCCTCATGGTCACGGGCCAGTTCGCCCTGCTCGCAGAAATCGAGCCCCAGGCCGTGTGCGACTGGTACCTGGCCATGTACGTCGATGCGGTGGACTGGGTGGAGCGGCCCAACACGGCGGCTATGGCTCTGTTTGCCACCGGCCCGCGCCTGACCAGCAAGCCCTATGTGGCCAGCGGCCAGTACATCCGGCGCATGAGCAATTACTGCCAGGGCTGTGCCTACCAGCCCGAGCAGCGCGCCGGCCCCCAGGCCTGCCCCATGACCACCCTCTATTGGCATTTTCTGGACACGCACGAGGTTGAGCTGGCCCACAACCCGCGCACAGCCCTGATGGTGAAAAACCTGGCCCGGCTAAGTGCGGACGAGCGTGTGGCCGTGCGGGAACAAGCCGGGCACTTGCTGACTCACCTGGACACCCTCTGAGTTCCGAGCCGGGACAGAAGCCCCCACTGACCGCCAACTGACACACAGGCCACCTAAAATTAATTCAAATGCCGACGCACAAGGATAGCAATGCTCTACCCGGAACTATTCAAGCAACTCGAGTCCGTTCGATGGAACATGGACAAGGACATTCCCTGGGACACCTTTGACGCGTCCCTCCTGTCCCCGGAACAGGCGCAAACCATCAAGATGAACGCCATCACCGAGTGGGCCGCATTGCCTGCCACCGAGATGTTCTTGCGTGACAACCGTGAAGACAGCGACTTCTCTGCCTTCATGTCAGTGTGGTTCTTCGAGGAGCAAAAGCACTCGCTGGTCCTGATGGAGTACCTGAGGCGTTTTCGGCCGGAGCTGGTGCCGACCGAGCAGGAGCTGCACGATGTGCGCTTCGAGTTTGACCCGGCTCCCGCCCTGGAAACCCTGATGCTCCACTTTTGTGGCGAGATCCGTCTCAATCACTGGTACCGCCGCGCCAGCGATTGGCATACCGAGCCAGTCATCAAGCACATCTACACCACGCTCAGTCAGGACGAGGCCCGCCATGGCGGTGCTTATCTGCGTTATATGCGTCGTGCCATCGGCAACTTTGGGCTGGAAGCCAAATCAGCCTTTGCCAAGGTGGGCGTACTCATGGCCAGCGCACGGCGCACAGCCCAGGCTCTGCACCCCACCAATCTGCATGTCAACAAGACGCTGTACCCACGCGACACCGTGCAAAGCCGTTTGCCCAACCCGGACTGGCTGGAGCATTGGCTGGATAAGCAAATTCAATTTGATGCAGTGTGGGAAGGCCGGGTGGTGGACCGCATCCTGCACAACATGGGTCTGCTGCTCAACCGCAGCTTTGCCACGGTACAAGACCTCAACAAGTACCGCAAGGAACTGGCAAGCGAGCTCGCAGCAAGTTCAGCCAAGCCGGCTTAAGGGCACAAAGCCAGTCAGCGGCAAGAACTTGGCCAGATTGATCACCACCCGAATGTTGCGGTGGGGCACGCTGGCAATGACCCGAAATTCAGCCAGGCTGGTGTCGCGCATGGCGTGTTCAGCCGTTGGGGTGCCGGACCGGCTGATGACCACAGCCACCCGCGGTGCGGTGGTGTTGGCGCTTCGACGCACCACCACCCCGATCTCGTTGTTGGCCAGTCGCACAAAAGTACCGGGTGGGTAAATGCCGACCGCCTTGATCAAGGCTGAGCCGGCTGCGTCCACCTTGCGGTTTTCATCGAAAAACGTGGCCTGCATGGCGGTCGACGGCGCGGTGGGCTGGCGGCCGGCGCGAGGTGCCAGCTGCGCTGCAAACATGTCGGCCCGCTGAATCATGCGTGCCATGCGCTGGCCGGTAGACCGGCCTTCCAGCGGACCCGGCGTGCGCGTGTGGTGGTGCAAGACGGCTTCCAACCAGTCGGCCTGGGTCACGCCGCGCTGGCGCAACATGTCGCAACTTTTTTGAGGGTGACTGTCCACCTGCTGGCGCTGCAGGGGCGACAGGGGCTCAGCCTGCTGGGCCAGGCGGTCTTGCAGGTCGGTCATGCCCAGGTTCATGGTGAGCGCCGCCTCACAAATGAGCACCTGTTCCTTGGTGGGCCACTTCAGTAC